>JBAVOG010000036.1:0-6312 GCA_049691875.1 Burkholderiales bacterium
TGAGCAGGCCGCCGCCAGGCGTGAGGGCGGCAGCGAGCTCGGCCAGCACGGCGCGATCGTCCTCGATATGCTCGATCACGTCGCAAGCCGCGACCACGTCGAACTCTTCCCGAAACGGAATGCTGAGCGCATCCATCTGGATGAGCGCCGCGCTCGGCACGCGCGCGGCGGTGAACTCGAGACCTTCGGTCGCCGCTTCGCTGCCCGTGAGCCGTAGCCTCGGACGCGTCTGGGCAATCCCCGCCAGCACGAACCCGGTTCCGCAGCCGACCTCGAGCATGTTGCGGGCTCCGGGAAAGAAACGCTCGAGTGCCCAGACGATCAGCCGGTTGCGCGCCCGAAACCAGAAATTGTCCGCTTCGAGGCGCGCGAGTTCCGCGAAGTGCGCCGGATCGTATCCCGCAGCGCCGCGCGCGAGGTTCGGTGCGAACGCCGGGAACCCGCCGATTCGCGTCGGCTCGGTGCCGCACCGCGGACACCGCCAGTCACTGCCCTCGAACGTCGCGCGGCAGCTCAGGCACAGCCTCAACCCTGGCTCCCGACGATGATGCCGACCGAGATCAGCACCAGGCCGACGATCTTCGGGGTCGTCACGGGCTCGTTGAAGAAGGCCGCCGAGCAGACGAGGACCAGGACGAATGCGAGGCTCATGAACGGATATGCGTGTGACAGCTCGAGCCGCGTCATCGCCGCCATCCACGACACGGCGGCACCGAATGCCGCCGCGAGCGCGAGCACGATCCAGGGATCGATCAGGAGCTTGCCAAGAAACATGAGCTTGCCGTGAGTGTCCAGTGGAAAGGCGCCAGCCTCCAGAACTTTCCACTTGATGACCACCTGGCCGAACACGGTCAGAACGATTGTCAGAAAGACGTACACATAGCTCATCGGCTCGATCGTCCTGTCGTGAATGCTTGCGCCTACTGGATATCAGTCTTCCCACGCCGGCACCCGCAGAGGCGGTTTCTCACAATCGCCGCGGCGCTTCAGTCTGCTCGGGGAATGTCGTTCGCGACACGATGTACAGCGGCCGCTTCTTCGCCTCATCGAAAGTCTTCCCGAGGTAGATGCCGAGGATGCCGAGGATACTGATGATAATGCCGCCGATGAAATAGAGAGACACGAACAGGCTTGGCCATCCCACCACCGGCGATCCGTAGAGAAGCGCCCTCACCAGGATGAATATGCCGCCGGCGAAGGCGAAGAGCGACATCAAAAAGCCGAACCGTATCGAAAGCCGGAGCGGCTTGTCCGAATACGCGATGATCGTTTCGCCGGCGAGCTTCCAGAGCTTGCCAATCGAGTAAGTCGATTCGCCTTCGTGGCGCATCCCGTGCTGCACCTCGATCGCCGCGGTCGGGAATCCCATCCAGTGAACCAGGCCGCCGAAGAACCGGAGCTGCTCGCGCATCCGGCGGCAGTTCGTCGCGACCTTTCGGGAGATGATGCGGAAGTTACCGGCGTCGCCGTCGTAGTCCATCTCGGAGAGGTAGCTGAAGAGTCGGTAGAAGACCCGCGAAGCAAGCCGCTTGAAGGCCGAGTCCGAGCGCTTGCCGCGCAGTGCCAGGACGACGTCGTAGCCCTCGAGGGCCTTGGCATAGAGTCGCGGAATCTCCTCCGGCCGGTCCTGCAGATCGCAGTCCATCACGACCACCCAGTCTCCGTCACAATGATCGAGTCCTGCCGTGATGCCGTAGTGCTGCCCGAAGTTGCGGCTAAACTGCAGACCCTTCACCCGGGGATCCGCGTCGGCGAGCTCGCGAATGATCTGCCACGATCCGTCGCCCCCGCAGTCCTCGACCATGACGATCTCGAAATCCCCGGTGATGCTCTCGAGCGCCGCGACGAGCCGTGCGTAGAGCTCGCGCAGGCAGCCTTCGGCCCGGTACACCGGCGTCACGACGGAAATATGCGCCATGGATCCCGGTGCCACTGTCGCCCGGCGGCACTTGCGATGTGTAGCCTGCTCATGGCGGGGAACAATATCAAACCCGCGGGCAAATAGGTAATTCGCGAGGAAGCCTTCGGATGACCGCGCCGGGCCACAACGCGAGACGCGAAGATCGCGAAATCGAATCACGTAGAATGGGCCGTCTTTGATGCGTCTGTGCGGACCTTTGCGACGACGCCTGCCGCGACTGGGCGGAGCGAGGGGCACCGCGCCCGGGAGGATGCCGATGGAGTTCTCGAGCGACACGCTGCGCCGCTACTCGCTTGCCGTGCTCGTGCACGTGCTGCTGGTCGTCGCGTGGTATCTCTTCGTGAAGCTGGGCGACGTGCCGAAGTACGTGATGCCGACGCCGGGCGATGCGTTCATGGCGCTGTTTACCGGCAACTACGGCTGGTGGCAGAACGTCGCGGTGACCGGCACCGAGATTTTCGGGGGGTACTTTCTCGCACTCTTCTTCGGCGTGGGGCTCGCGCTGCTCTTCTCCTGGTCGCGATGGCTGGAAGAGCTCGCCATGCCTGCGCTCGTCAGCCTGAACATGATTCCCAAGGTCGCGCTCGGGCCGCTGATCATCGTGTGGTTCAAGTACGGCATCTGGCCCAACACGCTGATCGCGTTCTCGATCGCGCTGTTCCCCATTCTGCTCACCACGGCGCGCGGGCTGCGGGAGGTGGAGCCGGAGCTCCTCGATCTGGTGCGCTCGCTGCGCGGCTCGCGCTGGCAGCTCTTCGTCAAGATACAGCTGCCCGGCGCGTTGCCGTACATCTTTTCTGGCATGAAGGTCGCTTCTATCCTCGCGGTGGCCGGCGCGATCGTGGGCGAGTTCCTCGCATCCGACAAGGGCCTCGGCTACCTGATGCTGCAGGTGCAGGTGACGCTCGACACGGCAGCGATGTTCATGGCAGTGATCCTCATCACGCTGATCGGCGTCACGCTGTACGGACTCGTGATGCTCCTCGAGCGACTCCTCGTGCCCAAGGACGCGCGGATCGCCTGATGGAGCCCTTCATCCACCTCGCCGCCGTCCGCAAGACGTATCGCAAGGCGAAGAGCGAATTCCTGGCGATCTCCGACGCGACGTTCGACGTCATGCCGGGTGAGCTCGTCGCGTTGGTCGGGCCGTCCGGGTGCGGCAAGACGACGCTGCTAAAGGTGCTCGCGGGCCTGCAGCCGCACGACTCGGGCACCGTGCGCATCGGATCCGAGGCGCATCCGTTCGACCCGTCGCGCGACGTCGGCATGGTCTTTCAGCAGCCGTTGCTGTTGCGCTGGCGACGGATCCTCGCGAACGTGCTGTTGCCGACCGAGATTCTCGGCATGCCGGCGAAGGAGAGCCGCGAGCGTGCCCGTCATCTTCTTGCGCTCGTGGGCCTCGCCGGTTCCGAGGACAAGTATCCCTACGAGCTGTCGGGCGGCATGCAGCAGCGCGCCGCGATCGCGCGTGCCCTGGTACACGATCCGAAGCTGGTGCTCATGGACGAGCCGTTCGGCGCGCTCGACGCGCTCACGCGCGAGAAGATGAATCTCGAGCTCCTGCACATCTGGAAGGAAGCCCGCAAGACCATCATGTTCGTCACGCACGGCATTTCCGAGGCGGTCTTTCTCGGCACGCGCGTCGTGGTGCTCACGGCGGGGCCGGCGCGGATGGCGGACAACTTCGAGGTTGCGCTGCCCTACCCGCGCACGCTCGAGATGAAGACCCAGGAGAAGTTCGGCGAGTACACGCGCCGCATCTACCGCCTGCTCGGCATGGAGTGAGGCGGGCGCGTCGCCGCGCCCGCCGAACGCTCGCAGGGAACTCCGTGCAAAGTCCATGATTCCCGCGGATGCGGGAATCCAGACCGAGTACCGCTATATTGTGGCGACGATCTTCTTGAACTCGTCCGGCGTGAAGCCCCGCATGGTCTGCGTCCGGATGTTCCCCATCGAGCCGATCTTGAGCAGCGCGGCAGTCACGGCTTCCGCGGTGCCCTCGGTGATCGTGACGATGTCGTAGGTTCCGACGGTGTAATAGACGTCCTTGACCTTGAGACCCAGCTTCTCCGCTGCCGCCTTGAATGCCTGCAGCCGGTCGGGAGAGTCCTTGACGTTCTTGATTCCCTGATCGGTGAAATTCACGAGTGTGATGAATGTTGGCATGACTCGACTCCTAGGTTGACGGTCGATCTGCTGGCGGAGGGACGCGCGAAGACGCATCCGCCCCGACAGCGGAAACAAGTGTTGCGAATGCCGTGCGGAGAGGTACAGGCAGTACCGTCAGAGTGGGTCTCCGCGGACCCGAAGTTGAAGATACTCCAGCCCGGCGGCTGGCTCCGTGTCGTTCTTGCGCCGGGAACCAGGACAGTCTACGCCTGCCGCGGCTCAACGCAAGCGGCGCTCTCAGGCCGCGCGCCGCGCCCCGCGTCCCTCGAACAGATCGCGCCCCTTCGCGAGCGCGCGGATCTTGGCATCCGCGATCGAACGCTTGAGCATCCAGAAGCCGCAATCGGGATGGATGTATTTCACGCGCCCCGCACCGATGACGCGCTCGGCGGTCTCGATGGCGCGCGCAATTGTCTCCGCGGTCTCCACCTCCGTTCGCTTGATGTCGATCACACCGAGGCCCATGCCGATTTCCGGCCGCAGATCACGAAACACCGCCAGCTCCTCGGCGGGTCGGTGCGCACACTCCATCACGACATGGTCGACGTGCAGGCTGTTGAGGTAGTCGATGAGCTTGGCCCACGATCCCTTCTGGATGGTCTGTCCGCCATAGTTACCGAAGCAGAGGTGCATGGCGCGTGTGCGCGGGAAGGCATCGAGCACCCGGTTGGCCGCCGCGGCCGCCCACTCCCACTCTTCGGGGCTGCCGGGAAGATTCGCCTCGTCGAGTTGCAGAATGTCGGCGTCGATGTGCCGGACCTGCTCGGCCAATGCGCCGGCGATCGAATCGGCGAGCGCGGCGGTCGACGCGAAATGACGATTGACCAGGGTCTTGGCCAGCATGTGCGGTCCGGTGACCGTGAACTTGAAGGGATGCGTGGCGAGCGCGTGCGCCCGCGCGCAGGCGTGCGGCAGATCGAGCGCGCCGGAGCCGACCGGACCGTCCGCCACGCCGGGTGGTCGCGAGCGGAACCCCATGCCGCGCTGCGCGCGATATACGACGAGCTCGTCGAACGTCATGCGGGTGCGGATCCCGCCCATCGGCCGGACGAAGTATTCGATCATGCCGTTCGTCTCGGGATGGTTGACGTCGAAGCGATAAAGCTCGCCGTCGCACACGACGTCGATGCCGGCCTGCTCCTGCGTGTGGAGAACGACGCGGGTCGCGTCGATGACCGCCTGCTCGGAAGGCGCGGCCGCGAGCCAGTCCGGGACCGGGTACGATCCGACGACGGTGGTCTTGATGCCAGGCGTCGCTGCCATTGCAAGTCTCCCGCTACGTGTTCGAAACAAGTCTACCGGCTGCCGCCGGCGCATTGCAAACTTTTAACGGATCGGTTAATAATCATTCGCGCTTCCAGACGATTCTCCTGATTCTCCTGACGAATCCACGGGCTCCCCGATGAAGATCGCGCTCTGCAACGAGGTTCTCCAGCCGATGCCTTTCGCCAAGCAGTGCGACTTCGCGAAGGCGGTGGGCTACGACGGAATGGAGCTCGCGCCGTTCACGTTTTCCGATGAGCCGCACCTCATGATTCCCGCGGAGCGCACCGCGATCCGCCGGGCGGCGCGCGAAGCGGGCATCGACATCACCGGATTGCACTGGCTGCTGCTGACGCCGCGCGGATTGTCGATCACGAGCCCGGACGACGCAGTGCGTCAGCGAACGGTCGAAGTCATGCTGCGGCTGATCGAGCTGTGCCACGACCTCGGCGGGAAAGTGCTGGTGCATGGATCGCCCGCTCAGCGCGCGATTGCGCCGGGGACCAGCCGCGAGGACGCGCTGGCGCGCGCGCGTGATTGCCTGGCGAGCGTTGCCGATCACGCACATGCTGCGGAGGTGATCTACTGCATCGAGCCGCTGTCACCGAGCGAGACGCGGATCATCAATACCGTTGCCGAGGCTGCCGCGATCGTCGACGGGATCGGCAGCCCCGGACTGCGCACCATGATCGACACGAGCGCCGCCGCGCGCACCGAAGAGGAGCCGGTCGCCGCGCTCATCGATCGCTGGCTACCGACCGGCCGGATCGCGCACGTGCAGGTGAACGACCGCAATCGTCGCGGCCCGGGAGAGGGCGAGGACCGCTTCGTCCCGATATTCGCGGCATTGCGGCGCGGCGGATACGAGGGAGTGGTCGCGGTGGAGCCTTTCAAGTACGTCCCGGACGGGCAGGCGACTGCGGCGCGCGCGCTGGGCTATATCCGCGGCATCCTGGAAT
>JBAVOG010000037.1:0-1947 GCA_049691875.1 Burkholderiales bacterium
AGGCAGTAGCGCGCGAGCGACTCGAGCGGCTCGTCCGGGTTGTGGCGGAACCCGAAGTCGTACACGCCGCCGACCTTCGAGTAGGTCGAGGCGACCACGACCGCGCCGTCCTCGTAGAACATCTTCCAGAATTCGCGGAAGCTGGTCCAGTTGGGCGGTCCCTCGACGACCAGGCGGTATTTCTCCTCGGTCATCTCGCCGTCCGGCGTGATCGGACCTTTCTTCTGGCGAATGCGCTCCTCGATCTCGCCGCGCAGCACGCTGTAGAACCTGGTGGCTTCCGGCGTGCCGCGGAACGCGGTGAAGATCGGGCCGATGTAATAGACGCCGCCGAAGTAGCCGTCGATCGGCGAGGGGCGGTTCTTCGCGGACTGCAGGACCGCGACGAGGTCCTCCTCCGCCTTGGCCGATTCCTTCATATTCTCGCGCAGCCGGTCGATGTCGAACTTCACGCCCGACACGCGCTCGAGCGTCGGAATGACTTCTTCCTTCAACTGCTTCACGACGTACTGCACCATGTTCTCGTTGATCTTTCCGTCGCCCTGATAGGGCACGTGCAGCATGGTCGTCTCGCAGTCGTATTTCTGGCGGACCAGCTCGAACCACTTCATGAAGGTGAAGCAGCCGGTGTACGAGAGCAGCAGCAAGTCCGGCCGCGGGAGCTTCTCGCCGGTCGGCCCGATCTCGCCGCCCAGCATCATGCCGAGATCGGCCTTCACGTAGGTGCAGACGTCCTCGGAGTGGCCGTCGCGCTCCGCGTCCATGATCATCTTGCCGGACTTCTTGCGCAGGCCGTTCTGCAGCGCGTTGGTCTCGGGCAGGCTGCGTGCGAAGTCGAAGCACATCAGCAGCTCGTTGAGGTTGCCGGGGACGAAGGTGGCGGAGACCTTACGACCCACGTCGTGCGCGATGGCGAGATCGTGGTAGTTCGCGTTGATCATCTCCTTCTGCAGCCACATCGCGTCCTCCTTCTGGACGGTCTTCGCGGCCGGCTTCTTGCCGGGCAGGGCGGTGGTGTCGACGGTGCTCATGCGGCGCTCCAGAGTTTGATTGAGTCGGCGAACGTCCCGGCCTGCTCCCGGATCGGGGCCATCTGGCCGGTGTTCTCGGCGAACTTGAACGCGGTGGACGGGATGCCGTGCTTCTTCAGGATCTCCAGGAGCATCGGACGCTCGAGCAGCGCGGGGTCGCAGAAGGACGCTGCGGCGAAGATGACGCCTTCCGCCCCGTACTTCTTCACCGATTCCAGGAGGAACTTGCCCTTGTCCTCGCGGCGCACCGAGTATTTCGACGAAGTATCCGCCGACCGGTGCAGGAAGCTCTTCGCGAGATTCCAGAGCGGATCGCCGTCGATTGCCACGTCGTCGAGATTCCAGCGCGCGACGAGGTGAAAGTCGTCGTCCACGATGTAGCAGCCCGCCATCTCGATCGACTTGATGAGGCCGAGCGGGGGTTGCTCGCAGAACGATCCGGTGAGCACCACGCGCGCGTTGTCCCGCTTCGGGCGCTGCTCGGCGTCCGCTGCGGCGATGTACTCGCGCACCAGCAACGTGTGCTCTTCGGGTGGCAGGATCATGCCCGCGCGATTGACGAGATAGACCTCCGAGGTCGGCGCCTGCCAGGGTTTCTTGGCACGGTAATCGTAGAGGTCGCGGACTGCCTGGCGGTTCTCGTTGTAGACCTTGATCGAGGCGCGTAAGGCGTCGTCCGTGATCTCACGTCCGCCGAGCTTCGCGAGATCGTCGCGCAGGATCTGCATCTCGTGGACGAAATACTCGCCGCCGACGTTGTCCATGTAGTTCTGCGGGACGTCGAAATAGCGGACGTACTTGTCCTTGAACATGATCTGCCACATGCCGGACAGGTTGCGGATGACGTCGCAGATCGACGGGAAGAGCATGCCGTCCAGGCAATCGATCCGGCCCGTGACGCCGAGCTCGATGGTCG
>JBAVOG010000038.1:0-3209 GCA_049691875.1 Burkholderiales bacterium
GGTCGCCACGGTCACCCGGGAGACGCCGGCGCACCCGGACATGCAGGCCGGCCGCAACGACCCGCGGCTCCTCGCGCGGGTGCTGCGAGAGCGAGGACGCCCGCAGCGCACTTTCGTCTGCGGGAGCAACGCATTTGTCGAATCGGTAACCCAGTTGCTCCTGGACGAGAACGTTGCCGCGGACGCCATCAGAACCGAGCGCTACGGCGGCTGAGCGATCGGTCTGAATCCTCGCAAGCCCATCGATCCCGCTCGTTCAGTTCCGCGACCGCTGCGACCGCTTGTGTATCGCCGGCCGATCGGGCCTAGTCGTTGTCGTGGATGAAGTTCCGCACGACCGGGTCGGCTTGAGACTATTCATCCTGGTCGCTGCGCGGCTGGCTGCTCGCGCGATCCCACCCATTCCGCGCACCGTTCTGAAGCGCGCGGGCCCCGATCGGGGGGCGTAAGGGAACTCGGTCACTGGCCTCGCGAGTGCCAATTACGCCCCACCAGCGGCTCAAAGCCGTAACCAGTTCACACGGATCCTGCGCGGCGCGCCGCAGAAGCGGTTTGCGTGCAGCGGGACACTCTCCATGCCGTAACCCGCCCCAACGCTGGAGCACGCTGCGATGACTCGTCGCCTCATTGGACTGCTCACAATCGCCATCTCGGTCGCGTCGACCAACGCGGCGGCTGTGACGCAAGCCCAGGCAGAAACGCTCATCGGGGAAGTTCGCGCCCAGGGCCTTCTCACGCCTGCTGTCGCTGTGCGTACGCCAGTCGAGCGCGAGCGTGACATCGGCCTCGCGATGAAGATCGAGAACGACTTCTCGTGCACGCTCATCGTCGCCCCTCTGCCCCCCGACAGCTTCATCCCTCTCGCGCGACGCGACAACAACCTGGTCGAGGAATTCATGCTGCTGCACGAGCTCGCGCACTGTGAGCAAATGTCGCTTTCGACGCTCTTTCAAAGTCGGAATCTGCCCCGGGGCGTGAATGGCGCCTACCACGACCTCGCGCTGCTCGCGCCTTGGACCGAAGCGATTGCGCTCTACAAGGAAATGTTCGCGGACACCTACGCGGGCGCCATGCTCCTCGCCAGGCACCCCGGCTCGGAGGAGGCGCTCGTACTGATCGGCGAAATTGCGCGCTGGCGGCTCGCCAGGGAGCAGTTGACCTTTCCGATTGCGCGAACGCACGCGACTGCCCCGGCGCTCGAAGCGCTGCTCGAGACTCTTCCGAGCGCCGCATCGCTTTCTCCGGACGAGCTCCGCACGCTCGCGCTCGAAATCGCGTCCGACGCTTTTCTCCACGCAATTTCCCGCCACGCGTTCGCCGACCAGATTGCCCTGAACAGTCGGGGGGCGCTCGACGCGGCACGCTATGTCGGGTGGATGTGGAGAGCGGCCGAAGGGTTCTCCGGGACACGAGACTACGCGCATCATCAACGGATCGCGGCGCGACTGACGCACCCGATGCGGGATCTGCTGGGCAGGATGCACGCCTTTGTGAGTCGACAGCCGACCCCCGAGGCAATGCGTGCATTCTGCGACGAGTTGCAGCTTGCGATCGACGACCGCATCCGCGTTCGCGTCCAGCAGGCTTCCATCGCATCTGAGGGTCAGCGGTAAACGCCCGGCACTGCGCAGTAATACCCCTAGCGTTCCTGTACCGGCACTACACGAGCGCCATGGGCGCCCCCGGCCCCGGTGCCGGTCGCGAACTCTGGTAATCACGCACAGAAATCCTGTGACGCATCCTGCTGAAACGCATTGACTCCCGCCGTACGCTGCGGGTAGTTCGAAACGAAAAGGGGGTCGTCGACATGGAAAGCGTACAGCACATCCTGACTGACTCGATCGTCGCCAAGTTCCTCGCAACGCACCAGGGAGCGGCCGAGGCGATCAACAGCGCTGCCAGGGAATTGGCATATGAAGTGGACGCCATACCGGCGCTTCGCAAACTCCTGCCCGCCCTGGGCGACAAGGTCGTGCGGGTCTTTTTCAGCTACAAGAAGAAGGACGAGCTCGCGGCCAAGAGGATTGTCGACCTGTTGCGCGTGAACTCTGCCGGAAAGCTCCGCATCAAGTACCAGGCGGACTTCACCAAGGAAATAACCGGCAAGAAGTGGCGCGACGAGATTCAGGGGGTCATCGCGGAGGCGGACTGGTTCATATTGCTGCTTCCCGACCCCAACGACGATTGGGACTGGTGTCTCTTCGAGACCGGGCTGTTCGAGGCGCAGCGGAAATCGGGCGATCGCCTCATTTGCCTGCATCATCCCGATACGAAGGTCCCGACCCAGATAGACGGCTACCACGCAGTGCCGGCCGCCATTCCGGACGTGGAGCAATTCCTCAACATGGTCTATGTGAGAGAAAATCCCGTCCCCGGGATGCGCGCGATCAATCCGGATCTCAAGGACTACCTCCCGACCCTCGCCGAGCAGATCGTTTCCGCGATTCGCCCTCCGCGAAAGCCGCTTTCGCGCAGGATCTTCGAACCCTGGCTCGAGCTGAAGATCGAGGACGCGAAAGCTCTGAACACGATGGATGATCTCGATCGGGCCGTCATCGTGAATGCGAACCAGGAGGCACTCGACCTCTTCGAGTACATCGAGACTCCTCGCACGTGGGGCGAGCTCAGATCAGGCCTTCCCGAAGGCCCGGAAGACAGTCGATGGCGCGAGGAGCTCTTTCACGTCGTACGGCGTATCGCCGGCGGCCGCAAGTTCCACCCGATCCAGGCAGTCTTTTCGACGAAGGCCGGAAAGGTGTATCGACCTGTTGCATGCGCCATCGACCGTCTCGGCGACGACAAGGGAGCGATCGAGACGTATCACATCACGTTCACGGAGGACGTTGCGGCTGTCGATCATTCGAAGATGCCGCCGAACCTCACGGCACTCGCGACCATCCTGCGGTTTGCGTTCCGCTTCCGCTGGGAAGTGCTCGAGAAGTTTTCCGGGAACGCCATGACGGATGCCGACGTGGACCGGCTCGACATTGCATTCAGACGATTGCAGGTCGAGTGGGCGTCGCGTGGTGGAGGTGACCAGGCGGCTGTCGAGGGCCTTTTCCCGGATGAAGATGCGAGGAAGCGAATCAAGAAGATTTACGCGGATTGGGCCTCGATCAGAAACCCCGCGGGGACGGGCGAGCTCGACGTGGCCATCGAGAAGAGGGACGTGAGACAGATTCAAAGGTGTCTCGAGCATGCTATTCCTC
>JBAVOG010000039.1:0-1528 GCA_049691875.1 Burkholderiales bacterium
GAGAGGAGCGCTGTGGCGAGTCCGACGCGCGCCGCGTCGCTTGCCGGGTCGATCGCCAGGGCCTGCCTGAACGCCGTAACGGCCTCGTCCGCACGATCCATCTCGCTCCGCAGCTGCCCGAGGTTGAACCAGGCTGCGAACCGGCGCGGATCGAGCGCGACTGCGCGCGCATACGCGGCTGCGGCGGCTTCCCGCCGGTCGAGCGCGCGGAGGGCGTTACCGAGATTGAAATGCTGGAGCCCGTTCGACGGATCGATGGACACCGCGCGGGTGATGAGCTCGACCGCGGTCTCGTTCGCGTCGCGCTGGTGCGCGGCAAGTCCGAGGAGATGAAGCGCCTGTGCATGGTTCGGGTCGCGTTCCAGCGCGCGCCGATAGATCGCCTCGGCTTCCGCGAGGCGACCCTGTTCGTGCAGGGTGATCGCCGTCTCGATGTCGGGACTGCCCACGCGGTCGCCCCGGGGGGACAGGGCGCGGCGAAGCCGGCCGATCAGGCTCATCGCGGGCGGTGATGCTCCGCCGCGATGAGCGGCAGCAGCTGGCCGAATACTTTCGGCGAACCGCACACGATGTGCCCCTTTTCGAGAAAACCTTCCTCGCCGTCGAAGTCACGCACGAGACCGCCTGCCTCGAGGATGAGGAGCGTGCCGGCGGCCATGTCCCATGGCGCGAGGCCCATCTCCCAGAAGCCGTCCAGCCGGCCGGCCGCGACATAGGCGAGGTCCAGTGCCGCCGCGCCGGCGCGGCGCACACCTGCGGTTCCGGCGACCACCGACTTGAACATGCGGGTGTAGCGCGCGAGGCTGCCGAGCTCGCGAAACGGGAATCCCGTTCCGATGAGCGAATCCTGGAGCAGTTCGCGCTTGGCGACGCGAATGCGCCGCTCGTTCAGGAATGCGCCGCGGCCACGCGAGGCGGTGAACAGCTCGTTGCGCGTCGGATCGAACACCACGCCCTGCTGGAGCACGCCGCGATGCTGCAGGGCGATCGAGACGGCGTACTGCGGAAAGCCGTGAATGAAGTTGGTCGTGCCGTCGAGCGGATCGATGATCCAGGTGAATTCCGACTTGCCGGAGGCGCCGGACTCCTCTGCTAGAATCGCATGCCCCGGATAGGCCTGCTTCAGCACGTCGATCACCGCGGCTTCCGCCGCCTTGTCGACCTCGGTGACGAAGTCGTTCTGCCGCTTGGAGGTGACCGTCAGGCCGTCGATGTCGCGCGCCGCGCGATTGATGATCACGCCGGCGCGCCGTGCCGCCTTGACCGCGACGGTGAGCATGGGATGGATCTGGTGCATGGGAATCGTTCGAACGCACGCGTTCGCGAGAAGAGACCCGGGATTCTAACAACATGATGCGACTTGACCCGCTTTCCCGTGTGCGAGTGGTCCTCGTCGGCACGACGCACCCGGGGAATATCGGATCGGCGGCGCGCGCGATGAAGACGATGGGCCTCACGCGGCTCGTGCTCGTCGCGCCGCGCGCTTTCCCGCATCCGGAGGCCGAGGCGCTCGCGAGCGGTGCGGCGG
>JBAVOG010000040.1:0-4716 GCA_049691875.1 Burkholderiales bacterium
ACCTTGGGCGGGGGCTTGGGCTCGGGTTTGGCAACCGGCCGCGGGACCGCAGCGGGCGGCGGCGTCCACAGTTCCGCCACCACGGGGGCCGGCGGCTTCGTCTTCCAGCTGATCGCGAAGAACAGCACCAGGAAGAAGGCGGCGTGCATCCCGATCGACAGCACGAATGCCAACGTGCTCCGCGGTTCGGTACGGGCCTGCCTCTGCGCCATGCGGGCCTACTGCGCGGCAGGCTTGACCATCAGGCCAACGCGCTTGACGTCGAGCTTCTGCATTTCGTCCATCACCTTGAGGACCGCGTCGTACTTCACGTCCTTGTCGGCCGAAATCACTACGGGCTGGTCGGGTCTGGCGGCCTGCCGCGCTTTCACAATCGCGATGAGTTCGGGCATGGTGACGTCGCGCTCCGCCTTCGCACCCGGCTCGCGCTCGCGCTCGCGCAGCATGAGCGACGTATCGCGCCGGACGATGACCTCAAGCGGCGGCACCACCTGGTCCTGCTGTGAGGACTTCCCGACGGTCGGCAAATCGATCACGCCGGGGTTCACGAGCGGAGCAGTGACCATGAAGATCACGAGCAGCACCATCATGACGTCCACGTACGGGACGATGTTGATCTGGTTCATGAGCTTGCGCTGTCTCATCGCCCCGCCTGCCGCTGCAGGATGTTGGAGAACTCTTCCATGAAGCTCTCGAATCGATTGGCCAGCCGGTCGATATCGTGCGAGTACCGGTTGTAGGCGACCACCGCCGGGATCGCGGCGAAGAGCCCGATCGCCGTGGCGACCAACGCCTCGGCGATGCCCGGCGCCACGGCCGCGAGCGTTGCCTGCGCCACGTTTGCCAGCCCGCGAAACGCCTGCATGATTCCCCACACCGTGCCGAGCAGTCCGATGTACGGGCTCACCGAACCCACCGACGCGAGAAACGCGAGGTGCGACTCGAGATAGTCCATTTCGCGCTGATAGGTCGCCCGCATCGCCCGGCGCGCGCCGTCAACGAGCTCGCCCGTGTCGGGCACGCGGGCCTGGCCCTTGAGCTTCACGTAATCGCGGAAGCCCGCCTCGAAGATCCGTTCGAGGATGCCGGTCCGGTGTCGCGAGTTCACCGCGCTCTGGTAGAGCGCATTGAGGTCGGGCCGGCTCCAGAACGTGCGCTCGAATTCCTCGGTCTCGCGCCGCGCCTGGCGAATGGCGAACAGCTTGCGGAAAATGTAGTACCAGGAGCTCACCGATACGAAGAGCAGCAGGACCATGATGGCCTGCACGACGATGCTCGCATTGAGAATCAGCGAGATGATGGAGAGATCGTGGGTAACGTTCATGCAAGCGCTTCCAGGCTTTCCCGAAGTTCGTCCGGGAGGGGTACGGGTCTGAGGGTGCGCGGATCAACGCAGGCCGCCTCGATCGAGGCCGTAACGAGCGCCTCCGCGCCGCGCAACACCCGCTGGTCGAAGACGATCCGCGCCCGGCCGACGCGCTCGATCTCGGCAGTGACCGCGAGCTGGTCGTTCAGCCGCGCAGGCTTATGGTAATTCACGGTCAGCCTGTAAACGATGAACATGGCGTGGTGTGTCTCGGCCATCACCGCAAGATTGAAACCGAGCGCATGCAACAACTCGATCCGGGCAGCCTCGAAAAAGTCGAGATAGGTGCCGTGATAGACCACGCCACCCGCATCGGTGTGATGGTAATAGACCCTGATGGGCCATGGCCGGACGCGCGCACGCTGGTCCTGATGCTCCAAGCCTCTAACCCTTCAACGTGGGGTCGCGAAAAATCGTTGAATGCAGGATCGTCGTCGCTCTCGGTGTTTGCGTCGTTTGCGTTGCCGTGGCTCTGGGGTTTGGCAAGGCGCGATTGTCGCGCCAATTGAACCTCTCTGCACGGAAAATCCGATCGAGCAGGGGCACCGCGGGCGTCGCGAGGAATAGCGCCCAGACCAGTCCGTTGGGTATGAACAGGGCGTACTGCCATGCGAATGCCGTGGTCGCGACCAGTGCCGCATGGGCGACGCGTGCCCCACGGTGGTTGGGCGTGGTCATCGGGTCCGAGATCATGAAGAACGCAAACAGGAGTAACGCACCGTTCTGGAGTTGGTGCACGATCACGGCCCAGTCGTAGCCGAGCCAGAGAATCCGGGCCGCCACGAGTCCGAGATAGCAGGCAAGAAAAATCCAGCTCGTGTCGAGCCGACGCGCCCGGCTCGCTACGAGCGTGCCGAGCGCCACCACCCAGACCGCGGAAGCGATGTCGCTGCCCCACTGCCCCGGCGAGATCCAGGCGCCAGGAATCAGTGCGACGCCGGCAATCACGCCGAGGTTGCCGGGGTTGAAGAGATGCTTGCCGCCCGCCCGGATCGTGAACTTGCTTGCGATCGCGAGCGCGGCCACGAGCGGATGGGCCCACCAGGTGTCGGCGCGCAACAGGATCGAGAGACCGAGGCAGGTGATGACGGCGCTGAGGACCCCGACACGCTGCAGTCCAAGGGCGCGCACGAATGCGAACTGTGTCGCAAGGCCTGCCACGAAGGTGAGCGCCATCTGCTCCGGCCGCAACGCGAAGTCGCGCGCGAGCGCACCCGCCCCGAGGAGCACGCCCAGAAACACGATCTGATAGATGCGCGCGTCGCCCGGCAGGCGCGCGGCGAGCCTGCGTGCACGACACGCTCCGTCGGTAAATCCCGCGATCACGGCGCCACCCCCACCCACCATTCTTCCCACCAGGCCTGCAGCGGGGCGATGTTCATGCGGTCACGAATCGCGTCGACGTCCCAGCCGGTGAGCGTCGCGAGGACTTTCGCCTCCCGCTCCTGGCGCGCGACGACTCCGTCGAGGTAAGGGCCGGCCGCCGGGCAGGCGTCGGGCGCCACCTTGGCCGGGTGCCGCAGCACGTAGCGCGCCTGATAGTTCGTGCGGTCCTTCGTCTCCTGGAACACGAGATCCTCGGGAAACGTCGCGTCGGTGTAGCGCACGTGCAGACGGGTCAGCATCACGGGCTGCGCGCGCGGCGCGCGCCCGCCGCCCGAAGTCACCCACTCCACGCCGAGACCCCGCAGCTCCGCCGGGGTCAGCGGATTCGCTGCGCAGGGGTCGCACCAGCTCATGTTCCACACGTACTCGGTGAAGAGCACGCGGTACTCCGCGCGCTTCGCCTGGGTGTCGAACAGCGCCTTGTAGAACGTCCGGAAATCGCCCTTCACGTAGGTCGGGATGTCCATGTTCGCCGGAAGGTGCACGGTGCGGTAGTTCGTCGACTCGACCCGGCCCGTGCGGGTCAGCACCCACAGCACCAGGTCTTGCGGACCGTGCGCATTCAGCATCCCAAGCCGGATCGGCAGCATGAACTTCCCGGTCCGGAAGCTGAATTGCATCGGGCGCAGGTACGCCGAGCCGGTCTTGGCCTGCTCCGCAAGATTCACCTTCGCGACGAAGAACTTGAGGTCCTGCCGGATGTAAGGTGCCAACGCGTGTGCCGCTCCCGCGGGAATCCGGTAGCCGTTCTCGCGCAGCCAGGTCTCGAGTCCGTTCGACTCCTTGGCGGAGAGAATCACGACGTCGTATTCGCCGATTGTGTATTCGGCTTCCACCGTGACGCCGCGGTCTTCCTCGACCTTCGACTTCGCCGCGTCCATGGCAAGTGCCTGGGGAGCCCGGCCGATCAGGCCGTTCTTCCGCTCTCGCAGCGGGTGGCACGGGTTCGCGTCGTAGTACTCCGCGAGCCGCGGCGCGCTGTAGGCGTCGATGCGATCGAACAGTACGTTGTCGACCACCTTGATGCTTTCTTCCGGCAGCACTTCGGGAACCGGCACGACCATCGCGAACTCCTGCAGGTCGCCCTGGTAGTCGTTGCGCATCGTGATCGTCGTCCGGTCGCCGTCGCGCACCATCACCACCTGCGAGGCTTCGTTGAACAGGTTCGCATCGGCCTTGCCGACATAGAACCCGCAGAAAGCGAGCGCGCTCGGCGCGTTCAGCGTACAGCTGAGCGTGAGAGCGGCCGCTGCAAGACTCCGGGCAAACCCCGGGCGAATCAGGGCATTCATGGGACCTCCGTGTTTGTTGACGCCGGGGTGTAAACGGCGCCGGAGGCCGGACGGGGTTAATGCTGCCGAAGTGCGCTCGCCGCCGAGCCCGGGCGGCGCGAGTTGGCCAAGGGCAGGTGATTTGGTTCAGTTATCCCCTCCTTTTCAAGGAGGGGTGCCGGCAAAGCTGGCGGGGTAGTTGCGGCTTCGATCAGGGCTCTGGAACACCACCCCGGTCGCTCCGCGACCACCCCTCCTCGAAGAGGAGGGGATGCCACAGACACGCTTTCCCTCTACTCCCCATCCTGCCAGAGATCCGGAGTCTGGTCGCGCGCAGGAGTGGCAAGGCCGAAATGGCGGTAGGTCGTGGCGGTGGCCACACGCCCGCGCGGAGTGCGCTGCAGGTAGCCCTGCTGGATGAGGAACGGCTCGAGGACGTCCTCGATCGTGTCGCGCTCCTCGCCGATGGCGTGGGCGAGGTTCTCGACACCGACCGGGCCGCCCGCGAACTTCTCGATCACCGCGAGGAGCAGCTTGCGGTCCATCACGTCGAGGCCGAGCTGGTCGACTTCGAGCATGCGAAGAGCCGCGTCGGCCACCTCGCACGTGATGTCGCCTCCGGCACGCACCTGCGCGTAGTCGCGCACGCGCCGCAGCAGGCGATTCGCGACACGTGGCGTGCCGCGCGAGCGG
>JBAVOG010000041.1:0-11689 GCA_049691875.1 Burkholderiales bacterium
GCGCGGCTGGACGCCGCGCTGCATCGCGCGACGACACCGATTGCGGTTCACCTCACCTCCGACGAGGCCACCGACGTGACGGTCTACCGTGTGGGGCCGCTCGGGCGATTCCAGGCGCGTGACTTGGAGCTCTTACCCGGCACCTATACCGTGGTCGGCGCGCGCGCGGGGTATAAGGACGTGCGCATCGAGCTCGCGGTGGAACCCGACGCGCCCGCGCCAAGCGTCTTCGTCGCATGCCGGGAGCCGGTGTGAAGCTGCTCGTTCGAGGCGGCGCAGGTGAGCGCTCGGCGGAGCTGACGGCGCGTGGCCTGCTCGTCACCCTGCCGTACGGAAAAATGCTCGGCATTGCGGTCATCGGTGAATCGCACGGCGAGCCGTATTTGCAGCCGCTCGACGGAGAGACCGCCGTGTTCCTGAACGGGCATCGGCTCGGTGGACCGCAATGGCTGCGCGACGGTGACCGGCTCGAGATCGGCGGACGGGTCGTGGCGGTTGGACGGGAACCGGGTGCGCTGGTGCTGGCGACGGATCTGGGCCTCGTGCTCGAACCGACGCCCGTGGCGATCTCGTTCGGGCCGCCCACTTATACTTCCACCAGGACGCAGCGTCGCATCGCGACCCCCATGGTGTTGGCCGCGCTGGTGCTTCTCGCGCTGGTCATGGGGTATCTTTTCTCGGCACGGATGGTGCACGTGTCGATTCAGCCTGCGCCCGAGCGGGTGAGCTTCGGCGGCGCATTTCCTGCCGTGGCCGTGGGCACGGGCTACCTGGCGCTTTCGGGCACGTACCATTTGCGTGCCGAACGCACCGGGTACAAGCCGCTGGAGCGGGAGATCGAGGTCACCGATGCATCCCGCCAGGACGTGTCGTTCACTCTCGAGAAGCTGCCCGGATATCTGTCGGTGGAGACACCGGGAGTCACCGGCGCGGCCGTGCTGATCGGCGGCGAAGCGCGCGGGGCGACACCGGTTGCCGACATCGAGCTGGCGGCCGGCGAGTATCCGGTGATCGTGCGCGCAAGCGGGTACGTCGACTACAGCGCATCGGTGAGCATCGCAGGACTGGGCGAGCACCAGAAGCTGGCCGCCGCGCTTGTGCCGGCCACTGCCACAGTGACCGTGCTGTCGGGCACTCCGGGTGCGCAACTCTGGATCGACGGCGCGCAACGCGGTGGAATGCCTTTTTCCGAAGCCCTTGCGGCCGGAACTCACGCGGTCGAGATTCGCGCGCCGGGCTACAAGACGTGGCAGCAGGAGCTCAGCGTCGTGCCCGCCCAGCCACAGACCATCGGCCCGGTGACGCTCGCGTCGGCCGACGGACGATTGCAACTCGCAAGCGTGCCTCCGGGCGCCAGCGTCTCGGTGGATGGACGGTACGCGGGGACGACGCCCGTCACGCTGACACTCGGCCCGGGTCGCGACCATCGCGTGACGCTCTCGATGCGGGGGCACGCGACGGCGCAGCACGTCGTCCGGCTCGATGCGGGTGAGACACGTGCCCTCGACGTGACGCTTGATGACGTGGTGGGGCAGGTCCGGCTCGAAGTGGAGCCGCGCGACGCGGTCCTCACTGTCGAAGGCCGCACATACGGAACGGCCCAAGGCGTGCATGCGCTGCCCGCCGTGCCGCATCTCCTCGAAATCACACGCGAGGGGTACGCGCCCGGGCAGCTCTGGGTCACGCCCAGGCCGGGATTCGATCAGACCTTGCGCCTGACTCTACGGCGGGCCGGGACGCCCAGCACCGAAGGAGTGCCCGAGCGCATCACCGCACCCGACGGAACCGCCATGGTCCTGATGCGACCCGGCCCATTCACCATGGGAGCGTCGCGCCGCGAGCCCGGCCAGCGCGCGAACGAAGCGTTGCACCCGGTGAAGCTCGAGCGACCGTTCTATCTGGCCACGACAGAGGTCACCAACGCGCAATTCCGCCGCTTTCGCCCGAAGCACAACTCCGGTCGGTACGGCTCGATCGGGCTCGACGATCCGGCGCAGCCGGTGGTCAACGTGCGGTGGGAGGATGCGGCCGCCTATTGCAACAGCCTGAACGCGGCGGCGAAGCTTTCCGAAGCGTACCGTGTCGAGCAGGGCAATCCGACCCTGGTGCGACCCGTGGGAAAGGGCTACCGGTTGCCGACCGAGGCGGAGTGGGAGTGGGCTGCGCGCTATGCGGGTCGCGCACAACCCACGCGCTTCCCGTGGGGCGACGCCATGCCGCCGGCGTCGCGCAGCGGCAATTTCGCGGACCGCGCGGTGGCCGGAGTGCTCGCCGATACAATCCCGGACTATGACGACGACTATGCCGGCTCCGCGCCGGTGGGGAGGTTCACGCCGAGCGCGGCCGGACTGTACGACATGGCCGGCAATGCCGCCGAGTGGGTGCACGACGTGTATGCCATCCACGCGCCCACCGGCGAGACGACCGATCCGACGGGTGCGCCCGGCGGCAAGCACCACGTGATCCGCGGCTCGAGCTGGATGCAGTCGAGCATCTCCGCGCTGCGCTGGACGTACCGCGACTACGGGCCGGATCCGCGCCCGGACGTCGGTTTTCGCTGTGCACGTTACGCGACCGAGGCACCTTGATGCGACCTGGGCGCAACGTGCGACGCCGCGCGACCGATTGGATCATTCTGATCGCGTGTCTCCTCTTTGCGGCCATCGCCGCTGGCCAGTCGAGCCAGTCCAACGACAGCAAGCCGCCGCCCGCCGCCAAGGATCAGGCCAAGCCGGACGCGAAATCCGGCAAGTCGCGCGCGGCGCCTCCGGAGAAGCGTGAACGCCCGCGCAGTGGCGAGCGCATCCGGCTGGACGCACCAGTCTCCTTCCCGGTCGACATCTGATCGAGACCAGTGTGCAACCGATGGACCGCTGTCACCCGGTGAAACGAGGCGAATGATGTTCAAGCAGATCTCCGTCGAATTCGTCTACCAGCTCTTCGCGCTGCTCTTTTCGATCATCGTCGTGCACGGCCTCTATGTCTCGGTGATCCGGCCGCACGCCGAGGCCGATCTGGCCGAGAGCCGCGCCCTGGTCGCACAGCAACCCGATGCGGAAGTGACGAGCACCTTCTACGTGATCATCAAGGACTACGAGCAGGAGGCCTGCTTCGTCCTGATGCTCTGGGCGCTGGCCATTCTCGGCTACAAGGGCATCACCGTGCTGCGCGAGCGCCACTTGCTCGAGGGGAATCTGCTGCCGCTGACGGAGGGCATCAAGATCCTGCCGGAAGACGCCCGACGCTATGCGAAGCCGCTCGACGCCCTCGCGCCGGGCCTGCGCAACCTGCTGCTTCCGCGTGCGGTGTTCCAGGCGCTCACGCGCTTCGAGACCACGCAGGAGGTTCAGGACGTCGCGTCGGCAACGAGCGCGCTGTGCGAAAACGAAGGCGAGCGCCTCGACTCGGAGCTCGCGCAGATCCGTTATATCGCCTGGGCCATTCCGTCGATCGGGTTCATCGGCACCGTGCGTGGAATCGGCAATGCGCTGGGCCAGGCGCACCGGGCCGTGCAGGGCGACATCACGGGTGTCACCCAGAACCTGGGAACGGCCTTCAACTCGACGCTCATCGCGCTGCTTCTGAGCATCGTCCTCATGTTCCTGGTCCACCAGCTGCAGCTCGCTCAGGAGCGCCTGGTACTCGACACCGAGACCTACGTCAACGACCGGCTCATTCGCCACCTCCGCACGCGTTAGCATGAAACGTCGATCCGCCCAGACGCTCAGCCTGTCGTTCATCGACGCGGTGCTGTGCGGCTTCGGCGCGGTGATCCTCCTGTTCCTGGTCCTGAGCCATAACTCGCTCCAGGGTCGGCGCGATGCGACCGAGAATCTTCAGCGCCAGGTGGACGCACTCCGGCGCGAGGTGTCGAGCGAGCGTGAGCGCGCCGCCGAGTTGCAGGCCAGTCTCGACAAGGCGGCGGCGGAGCGTTCACGCCTGGCTGCGCAGGCGGCCACCATGACCGAGAACATCGCGGGCCGACGCTATGCGCTCGCGGAGCTTTCCACCGACCGCATTGCCCGCGAGCAGCATCTGAATCGCCTGAAGGCGGACCTCAAATCGCGCGATGAAGCTGCGCAGCGGCTCGAAGCCGGTGCGCGGAAGCAGGAGGAAGGCAACAAGTTGCGCGCCTTCCCCGGCGAAGGCGACCGCCAGTACCTCAGCGGGCTCAAGATGGGTGGTCGTCGCATCCTGATCCTGGTCGATGCATCGGCGAGCATGCTCGCCGAGCGCATCGTCGACATCGTGCGGTTGCGCAACCTGCCGCCTGCGGAGCAGCTGCAGGCACCGAAGTGGCAGCGCACCCTGGCGACCATGGACTGGATTGCGACTCAGCTTCCCGCCAGCGCGCAGTTTCAGCTCTACACGTTCGGCGAGCAGGCCCAGCCCGCATTGGCACGGACGGAGGCGCGCTGGCTCGATGCCGGTGATCCGACTGTGCTCAACGGTGCGGCGGATGCCGCGAGGAAGGTCGTTCCGCGGGGCGGCACCAGCCTGTATCAGGCATTCAAGGTCATTGCCGACATGAATCCCCGGCCGGACAACGTGTTCCTGATCACCGACGGCCTGCCGACCATCGACCGCGAGCGTGGCGCGCGCTACCGCATCGCGGGCGAGGAGCGCTTGCGCATCTTCGACAAGGCGCTCGCCATGCTGCCCCGGGACATTCCGGTCAACGTCATCCTGCTGCCCCTGGAGGGGGACCCCTACGCAGCGGCGGCCTACTGGCAGCTGGCGCAGGCGACGCGCGGATCACTGCTGAGCCCCGCGGAGGACTGGCCGTGAGACGACCGCGCAAGCGCGACGTCGAGACCATCGGGCTCTCGTTCCTGGACGCGATATTCTGCGGGTTCGGCGCAATCGTGCTGCTCTTCGTGATCGTGCGCGGCGCCGAGCCGCGGCTGATCAAGACCGACGCCGAGACGCTGACCGCCGAGCAACGTGTCCTGGAGCGGGAGTCCGCGGACCTGAAGGCGCAAGCGGAGGTCACGCGCGCGGCCCTCGTCGCGCAGCAGACCGATCTTGCCCGTGCGGAGACGCTCGTCGCGCGATACCAGGACGAGCTGACGCGGATCGAAGGGCAATATCGCGCGGCGCGTGACACCGCAGCGGTGCAAAATCGCATCAGCGAGCAGCTGGCGCGCGCGCAGGAGGAGCTCACGGAGGAGATGCGTCGCCTGCGCGCGCAGGCACGGGCGGCCCCCGCGGATCGCCTGGTGGGCGGCATCCCGGTCGACAGCGAATACATCGTGTTCATCATCGATACCTCGGGCAGCATGCAGACGCTCGCGTGGCCGCTCATGCTGCGCAAGGTCGAGGAGACGCTCAAGCTCTATCCGCGGGTGAAGGGCATCCAGGTCATGAGCGACATGGGCACGTACATGTTCTCCCAGTACGAGGGCAAGTGGATTCCCGACAGCGCGGCGCGCCGGAAGGCGATCATCGACCGCTTGCGCACGTGGCGGCCGTTCAGCAACTCGAGCCCCGTGGAAGGCATCGAGAAGGCGATTCGCGTTTTCGCCAGTCCGGATCGCAAGGTGAGCCTCTACGTTTTCGGCGACGAGTTCACTGGTCCCTCGATCGACGAGGTGGTCGAGCGAGTGGAACATCTCAATCGTGCCGACGCCTCCGGGAAACGCCCCGTGCGAATTCACGGCGTCGGATTTCCCACGATGTTCGCGCCGCCTGCGAACTCGAGTTACACGGGCGTGCGCTTCGCGACGCTGATGCGCGAGCTCGCGCGGCGCAACGACGGAACCTTCCTCGGATTGAACTCCGCGCGGCGCTGAGCGCAGCACAGGCCTGCGCGCGTATAATCCCGTTGCCGGCAACTGGCGCACGACAAGCCGGGTACGGCAACGGACACTTGTCGATCGGAGGAGGAAACACCATGGCTGCAATCAGAATCACGCGGACGCTCGCGGCATTTCTGTATCTGCTCGCGTTCTGCGGAGTCTCGGTGGCGGAAGAAGTCGTTCTGAAGACGCAGACCGCGCTTCCCAAAGGCCACGATCTCTCGAAGAGCTTCATCGCTTCATTCGTCGAGCCGCTCAACGCGCAGGGCAAGGGCATCGTGCGCATCGACTATCTCGGCGGCCCGGAGATCAATCCGCCCGACAAGGCGGCGCCGGCCGTGCAGCGTGGCGCGATCGATCTGCTCCACACCCCCGCTGCGTACCATGCCGGCATCGTTCCGCAGGGGGCGACGCTGATGGCGACGAACCTCGGCGTCGACGAATATCGCGCGAACGGCGCGTACGACCTGCTTGCGCCCAACTGGAGCAAGAAGCTGAACTCGAAGATTCTCGCGATCGGCGAGACGTCAGCCCAGTTCTATCTCTACATGACCATCGAGCCGAAGCTGGGCCCGGACGGCGTCATCGATCTGAAGGGGGTCAAGATCCGCACGACCGGTGCGTATCGTCCCCTGATCGAAGCGCTGGGCGGCACGCCGGTGCAGATCACCAATGCAGGCGAGGTCTATACCGCGCTCGAGCGGGGACTGGTGGACGGATTCGGCTGGCCGACCGTGGGGCTGGCGTCGCAGAAGCTCGTCAAGCTGGTGAAATATCGCGTCGATCCGCCGTTCTACCACCTGGCCAACGTCGTGCTCATCAACATCGACAAGTGGAATTCGCTGCCCAAGCCGGCGCAGGACGTGATCCTAAAAGTGGCCGCCGACTACGAGAAAGCGTCGGTCGAGAACATGATCCGTGCCGGAAAGGCAGATGAGGAGGCCGTCAAGGCCGCGGGCGTGAAGATCTTCGCGATGCAGGGTGAAGGCGCCAAGAAATATCTCCAGATCGCCTATGACGCCATGTGGAAGCGCGCCAGTGGCCGGCTGGAGAAGGACGAGGCGGCCATGCTGCGCTCGAAGATGTACAAGAACTGACCGGTCACAGACGCTGCTGCGCTTTTCGGGCTGCGCAGATTGAGGGCGGTCAAGACCGCATATGACTTTCTCATCGTGGCGCTGGCGGTCATAGCCGGCGCCACGATCGTGCTCGCGTTCGCGCTGATCGTCGTCGACGTCACGATCCGCACGGTCGGGATGCGGCCGCCGGCCCTCACCACCGCGGTCGTCGAGTACGTCCTCCTCTACTTCACGTTGTTCGCCGCGCCCTATCTGGTGCGCCAGAAGGGGCACGTCTTCGTCGATGCGCTGATCTCCCGGCTCGCCGGGCGGCCGCGCTGGATCGTCGAAAAGCTTGTCTACCTGATATGCGTGGTGACTTCCCTCACCTTCGCAGTCATCGGATTCAATCTCGGTATCGAGGCAATCGAGTCGGGCACCATCGAGGAGCGCTCGATCGACGTTCCATCCTGGGTCGATTACTGGGCGGTAGGTCCGATCTTCCTGCTCGTGGCGATCGAATTTACGCGTTACCTGATCGGACGGGACTCGATGTACCGCCGCGAACAGGCGAAAGCCGCGGAAAGCCTATAGCCAGTGGAATGGTACTGGGCGGCGGCAGTCCTGATCGGCTCGATCATCGTGTTGATGGTCCTGGGCGTTCCTGTCGCGCTCGCGTTCATGGCGACCAACATGATCGGGACGCTCGTCTTCGTGGGCGGTGTGGCCGGCATGATGCAGGTGGTGGACAACGCCACCGCCCTGATCACGACCTTTCAACTCGTGCCGGTGCCGCTCTTCATCCTCATGGGCTCGCTGTTCTTCTACTCGGGCCTCGCCGTGCGGGTGTTCGACGCGCTCGACAAGCTGTTCGGGAGACTGCCGGGTCGGCTGTGCTACCTCACGGTCGCCGGCGGCGCGACGTTCTCGACCATGACGGGATCGAGCATGGCCAATACCGCGATGCTCGGGTCGCTCATGGTCCCGGAGATGCAGCGCCGCGGCTACAACTGGCGCATGTCGCTGGGACCGATACTGGGCACCGGCGGCCTCGCCATGATCATTCCACCGTCCAATCTCGGCGTACTGCTGGCCAGCGTGGCCAGCATCGATGTCGGACGACTGCTGGTGAGCGGCGTCATACCCGGCTTCCTGCTCGCGCTGCTTTACACGGGGATGATCTTCCTTCAGGTGCGGCTCAATCCGAAATCCGCGCCGACCTACGACGTCGAGCGCACGACGGCGCGGCAGAAATTCATGGCGGTCGCCGTGGACGTCCTGCCCATGAGCATCGTCGTGTTCATGGTGATCGGAACGATCATCTTCGGAATCGCGACGCCTTCGGAGGCATCGGCCTTCGGCGTGCTCGGCGTTCTGATCCTGGCGACTGCGTATCGCCTGCTGACGTGGGAGGCGATCGTCAAATCGCTGGAATCCACCATCAAGGTCGGCGGGATGGTGTTCTTCATCATCATCAACTCGAGCGTGTTCAGTCAGCTCGTGGCCTATTCGGGCGCGAGCTCCGGCCTGCTCGGCTGGGCCACCTCGTTCGATCTGTCCACGACCGCGATGCTGCTGTGCATGTTCGCGGTGCTGCTCCTGCTCGGCATGTTCATGGACCCCGTCTCCATGATCCTGATCTCGGTGCCGATCTTCCTGCCGATCGTCGGCTTCCTGAAAGTCGACCTCGTGTGGTTCGGGCTGTTCACCTTGCTGGCCCTCGAAATGAGCCAGACGACGCCGCCGTTCGGACTGCTTCTCTACATCATGCTGGGCGTCGCCCCCAAGGGGACGACGCTGTTCCAGGTGGCCGGGGCAGCCTTCCCGTTCCTGATCTGCGACGCGATTCTCGTGACCCTGCTGATGTTGTTCCCGGCGATCGCGCTGTATCTCCCGAACCTCATGCGGTGATCGGCGTGAAGACGATTGCGGAGCGTGCTCTGCAGGGCAGATGCAACGATGAAGCTCGCGCCGTTGCATCGTCAACGGCAACGGCGCTTCGGTAAGACGCTCGGCCTCGGCCCCCTCGGCTTTCTGGAGCGCCAGTCGCACGTTGACGACCTCCTGCGTCTTGGCCTTCAGCAGACCGAGCCAGGCTTTGGCTTCCTGAGCCAGATCCTCGCGCGTCAGCGGAGACAGGAGTAGCGCCACCCGATCGTCAGGAGTGTCGGGCGCAATCATCGGGGCGGGAGGCGCCTTCGATGCAGGCTCGCTCGCTGCGGCCCATACGGTTCCATGCGATCGTTGCAAATCAGGTGCGGTCCGGGCGATCGATCGCCGGTCGCACTCGCTCGACGCGACGCGATTGACGGTTGCGGATTACGTTGCTACAAACGTGTGAGGCCCGACTCGCCCGTTTTCCCGCGCGACGCGGCTGGACTCTGTCGCCTGCACGACACTTCCGCCTTGTGACACTTCCGCCTTGTGATGGCGCGGAAACTCCATATTCCAGGGAGGATACGAATGTCTCGCAAGATCATCATGCGCGTACGCCTCTTCATGCTCGCTGCGGCGCTCTTGCCGCTCGCGCCGGGTGTCGCCGTCGCCGACGCGGTGTACATGAAGAACGGAGATCGGATCACCGGAAAGGTGCTGCGCAAGGCAGACGCTAGCCTAGAGCTCGAGACGCCGTATGCGGGAAAGATCAAGATCGAGGTCGGCGAGATCGTTTCACTCGAGACCGACATGGAGGTGAGCGTCATGCTCGAGGACGGCACGATTACCAAGGCGCAGCTCGGGCGCGTTCCGGACGGGGGGGTCACCCTGCGGCGCCAGGCCGGAGTTCTGCAGGCCACGATCCCGCTCAATCAACTCGCGTATATCAATCCCAATGCGAAGGAGTCCGGCGTCGGCGTGGATTGGAGTGGCCGGGTGACGCTGGGCGTCACCGATACGAGCGGCAACACCGATACGCGTGATGCCTACGTGGAGGCGGGATTCAGGGCGAGAGCCAAAGACTGGCGGTGGACGACCGATGGCCGCGCGAACTATGCGGAGAATTCGGGCGTGCAAACGGCGGGCAACTGGCTCGTGGGCACGCGCTTCGACTGGTTTTTCCGGGAACGACCGTACTTCTACGGCCGTGCGTCGGCGCAACGGGACACATTCTCCGGGGTCAAACTGCGCTGGACGGTAGGCGCCGGTTATGGCTTCAAGGTCATCGAAAGCGACCGTATGAATCTCGAGCTGCGCGCGGGCCTCGATCATGTTTCGACGCAGCGCGTCGTTCCGCCGAATCAGGATTACCTTGCACTAGGGTGGGGCATCGACTTCGATTACTGGTTCGTGCAGGACATGCTCCAGTTCTTCTTCGGGCAGGAGGGGTTCGCCGATCCCCGGGGCGACGAGGGCGTGGTCATTCGCTCCCAGACCGGGTTGCGTGCACCGATCTTCGATGCCCTGTCCGCCAATTTTCAGGTCAATCTCGACTACAACAGCGATCCGGGACCCGGATTCAAGACGACCGACCGCACCTACATCGTCGGTCTGGGCTACAAATTCTGACCGTCACTGCCGGCAACGAAAGCGGGAACTGCCGTAAAATCTGCGCTCGCGCGGGTGTAGTTCAATGGTAGAACGGCAGCTTCCCAAGCTGCATACGAGGGTTCGATTCCCTTCACCCGCTCCATCCCGGCCTGTCCGCTCGCTCGAAAAGGGGAACCTTGGCATATGGTCACGCGTCCCATCCACGCTGTAGAGATCGCCGGGCTCAAGCGCGACCTGCCGATCATCCAGGTCGCACCCGGCGTGCGCATTGCAGTGCTCAACATCCTCGGCGACACGGAGCTCGTCCAGGCGTGCGCGCGCGCGCTCGCCGAGCGGCTCCGCAAGCTGGAATACGATACGTTCCTCACCGCCGAGGCGAAGAGCATTCCGCTCGCGCACGCGATCGCGGTCGAGACCGGCAAGCCCTATGTCGTGCTGCGCAAGGTCTACAAACCCTACATGGGGACGACGCTTTCGGTGGAGACCCACTCGATCACGACGGGCGCGCCGCAGATGCTGCACCTCGACGAGAAGGACTACCGCGGGCTGCGGAGAAAGCGGGTGGTGTTGCTGGACGACGTCATCAGCACCGGGTCGACGCTCACCGGGATGCGCCTCCTTACCGAGCGCGCGGGCGCAGTGATTGCCGCCGAAGCGGCGATCTTCACCGAGGGCGACAATCCCGCGACCTGGCAGGGGGTCATCTCACTGGGACACTTGCCCTTCTTCGAGGGTTAGCAGCCGTCGCGCGGTCGCTGCGGCGGACGCGACGTGGCTGGTTTTCTCCCCTCCTTTTCAAGGAGGGGAAACGTACTTGTTGCCAGCCCCTCAGCCCGCCGCGGCGAGCTTTGCAGAGCCCCTGAGCGGCAGTGTGACCGGCTCGTTGCGCTCGGCCGACAGATCGGCTGCCGTGTACACCTCCATCACGATTCGCGCCTGTTCCGGCGTCACGAGCACCGGCCGGTCGAATGCGACCGCCTCGATGAAATGCAGCGTTTCGGCATGCATGGGGCCGGCGTAAGTGTGGTCGACGGGCTCGCCCGGCATCGACGACATCGGTAGCTGCATCCCGCTTTTCATGGTGTTCAGCACCACGTCGCGGTGGGTGTTGTCCACAAACACCGCGCCTTCGGTGCCGATCATCTCGATCCAGGTCGTCGAGTAGTTCGGGTAGCCCGGAGGAAGGCTCCATCCGCCGCCGACGACGAACGAGAGGCCCGAGTCCAGCGTGACGGTGATCCACTGTGCATCGGGCACCTGCGCGCCGGTGCGCTCCCGCATCGCTCCGTAGTTGACCTGCGAATAGACGCGCACCGGCTTGGCCGGCTCGAGGCACCAGAGCAGGAA
>JBAVOG010000042.1:0-9917 GCA_049691875.1 Burkholderiales bacterium
AAGCGCAACCCGCGCCCGCGAAACGGCCTCCTACGCCCAAGGCGACACCGCGTCCACCCTCCTCGCCGCCGGTCCTGGCGCGAAACACGCCCGCGCCAGCCGTCGTACCGCCGCAAGCCGATTCACCCGCAGCCGCCGCGGCGCCCCCATCAATAGAGGGCGATCTCTCCTCTTATATCGAGGCGCGGCGCCGCGCCCGGAGTGAAGCAAGGCCCTATGCACCTCCGGTCGAAACATCGAGCGCGCCGCCGGAGGAGGACGAAAGAGAGCGCCACAACCGCGTCGTTGCCGCGAATCTCGGTCTGCTGCGCACGCCGGAATTCGGCCACGACCCCGAGGGTGGCGGCGGCATCTTCCAGGTTCAGCGCATGGGACTCGACGACGCGGAGTTCGTCTTCTTCGGCTGGAACAAGGACATCCGCCGAAACTCGCGCCAGCTGATCGAGGTGCAAAGAGGGGACAACAGCGACATCCGCATCGCCGTGATTCGCAGGATGATCGCGATCATTCGCGAGAACGAGTCCGGGGATTTCGTCTGGATGTCGAAGCGCCTCGGCCAGAACATCACGCTGTCTGCCCGCCTTCGCGACAACGAAGGACTCGAGAGTTTCCTGATGCGCGACATGTTTGCCGATGCGGGCCGGCCCAACTGACAACTTTTAGCGTGCAATCTATGCCTTTTGGCTGATGCGCGTGCAGCCGACCGCCGTTATCGTGGCAGTGAACGATTCGCCCTCTGGCCACTTGCGAAGCGATTCATGTCGACTCAGAACGGCGTCCTCTTCACGCCCGTCAGAATCGGGCCGCTCACCCTCCCCGGCCGTCTGATCAAGACCGCCACGGCGGAGACGCGCGCCAGCGAGGACGGCTTCGTCACGCCGGAGCTCGTACGGTTCTACGAGCTCATCGCGATGGGCGAGACGCCGCTGATCATCACCGGCAACATCTACGTCGGTCTCGACGGCAAGTCGGCGCCGCGACAGGTGGGGGCCGATGCCGATGACAAGGTCTCGGGCCTTATGCAACTCGTAGCGGCCGTGCACGTGCACGGATCGAAATTCGTCGCACAGCTCAATCACTGCGGGCGTCAGGTCCTGCCGCCTTTCGCCGGATTGAGCGAAGCGGTGTCCGCCTCCGACAAGACCGAGCTCGTGACGGGCACCCGGCCCCGTGCGCTCGAGGTCGCCGAAATCGAGCGCATCGTCGCGCGTTACGCCGATGCCGCCGAGCGGTGCAAGCGCGCGGGCTTCGACGGCGTGCAGATCCACGCTGCGAACGGCTACCTGATGAGCCAGTTTCTCACCCCATACACGAACCGGCGCACGGATGCGTACGGCGGCGGAGTCGAGCAACGCACCAAGCTGCTGTGCGACGTGCTGCGTGCGATCAAGTCGCGCCTCGGCGCCCATTACCCCGTCATCGTCAAGATGAACGGCTCCGATTATCTGCCGCTGCGGCCCGGTCTCAAAACGCACGAGCTCGCGGAGATCGGCGCGATCCTCGAGCGCGAGGGCGCCGACGCGATCGAGCTGTCGGTGGGGCATTACGAATCCGGATTCCCCATGGTGCGCGGGACGTTCGGCCGCTGCCTGCGCAACATGGTGCAGGGGAGCATGCGCCACCTGCCGTTCTTCCGCCGCTGGGGCATGCGCATCTTCTGGCCCGCGATGGCAGTGGTATTCAACCTGCTCTTCAGCCGGAGGGAGGGCTTCAACCTCGACTATGCGGAAGTGTTCAAGTCGCGGGTCGCGATCCCGGTCATCTGTGTCGGCGGCTTCCGCGCACGTGCGGCGATGGAGGCCGCGATCCAGGCGGGACGGTGCGACATCGTCTCCGCGGGCCGGCCTTTCATTGCAGACCCCTTTTTCTATCGCCATGTCCGCGACGGCGAACCCGGACCCCAATGCGTCGACTGCAATGCCTGCATCGGGCATCTCGGAGCGCAGCCGGCCGATTGCTATCACCCCGCCGTTCGTGCCGAGAAGGACGCGATGCTCGCGCAACTCCGTTGAGTGGGGAATGACCCCAAGCCTCGCACGTCTATCGGAGGGCAGGGCGACCTCGTAGAATGCGAAGCGCTGCACCCGGGATCCACCTGGAAGCGCGCGAATGCAACTCTCCCTCGGAGGCTCCTATGATTGCGACTCGCTACTCGGCGGGCTTCGTGCTCCTGTTCCTGGCGTCCGCCGCGAACGCGGATGAAGTGATCGTGACCATCAACAAGATCGACGGCAACGGCGTCGGTGCCGCAATCGGGACTGTGACGCTCTCCGATGGACCGGACGGACTCGTGCTCAAGCCCGACCTCAAGGAACTCGCGCCGGGCGAGCACGGATTTCACGTGCATGGCAATCCGGATTGCGGAGCGGCGAACAACGCCGCGGGAATGGCGGCTGGCGGACATCATGACCCGGCAAAAGCCGGCAAGCACCTCGGTCCGAAGGGATCAGGCCATCTCGGCGACCTGCCGGCGCTGATGGTGGCGGCCGACGGCAGCGCCACGCAATCGATGACCGCCGCGCGCCTGAAGGTCGCGGACGTGAAAGGCCGTTCGTTGATGATCCACGCTGGCGGGGACAATTACTCCGACGAGCCGAAGCCGCTCGGCGGCGGCGGCGCGCGAGTGGCCTGCGGCGTGATCAAGTAGCGCACGCCGCTCAAGCCGCGAAGATCTTCCCCGGGTTCATCAGGTTCTCGGGATCGAGCGCAGTCTTCGCCTGGCGCATCACGGCGACCGAATCGCCGTGCTCCTGCTGGAGGAAGCCGATCTTTCCGCTGCCGATGCCGTGCTCGCCGGTGCACGTTCCGCCCATGGCGAGCGCCCGGCGAACGAGTCGGTCGTTGAGCGCCTCGGCACGCTCGAGCTCCGCGTGCTCGCCTGGCTTCACCAGGATGAGCAAGTGAAAGTTGCCGTCGCCGACGTGGCCGACGATCGGCACGACGAGATCGGATGACTCGATGTCGCGCTTCGTCTCCACGATGCACTGCGCGAGCCGCGAGATCGGGACACAGACGTCCGTGATGAGCGCCTTCGATCCGGGTCGCAGCGCCATGCCCGCGTAGAGCGTGTTGTCGCGCGCGGTCCACAGTCGGCTGCGATCCTCGGGCCGCGTCGCCCACTCGAACTTGACGCCGCCGTGCTCGCGTGCGATCTCGCCGAGCATCTCTGCCTGCTCCGCGACGCTCGCCTCGGTGCCGTGAAACTCGAAGAAGAGCGTCGGCTGCTCCTCGTAGGAGAGCTTCGAAAACGCGTTCACGCCGCGCATCATCACCTCGTCGAGCAGCTCGATCCGCGCTACCGGAATCCCGGTCTGGATCGCGAGAATCACCGTGTTCACCGCGGCCTCCAGCGACGGGAATGGGCACACCGCCGCGCTGATGGCCTGCGGCACCGGATGCAGTCGCAACGCCACCTCGGTGATGACGCCCAGTGTGCCCTCCGACCCTACGAAGAGGCGCGTGAGATCGTAGCCCGCCGACGACTTGCGGGCGCGCGTCCCGGTCCGAATCACGCGACCGTCCGCAAGCACCACGGTGAGGCCGAGGACGTTGTCGCGCATCGTGCCGTAGCGCACCGCCATCGTTCCCGAGCCGCTGGTTGCAGACATGCCGCCGAGCGAAGCGTCCGCGCCCGGATCGATCGGGAAGAAGAGGCCCGTATCCCTGATGTAGGCGTTCAGCGCCTTGCGCGTCACGCCCGCCTGCACGCGGCAATCGAGGTCCTCGACGTTGACCTCGAGCACCTTGTCCATTCCGCCGAGATCGATGCACACGCCGCCGTGCACGGCGCCGGTGTGCCCCTCCAGGGACGTGCCCGTCCCGAACGCGATGATCGGCGTGCGATGCTCGGCGCAGAGCCGCACGATCGCCGCGACCTCCTCGGTAGAGCGCGGAAAAACCACCGCGTCGGGCGGCTGGGAGGGGTGATACGACTCGCCCTTTCCGTGGCGCTCGCGGATCGCCGGGTTCGTGGAGATCCGTTCACTCAGGCGCCTCTCCAAGGCATCCGTTAGTCCCTTCTCGAGCGGCATGGCCCTCTCCTGTAGCGCGCGCGCCGGAGCCGTGCCGGCGACCCTCAATTCTCTCATCACCGGCCCCTGGATGACCGGTTCTCTAGCGCTTGCCGCTTCGGCGACAGCGGCCTTTCTTGCCGCCCCTGGGCGTTTTACCAAGAATGCGGGTTCGCTTCAAAACAGGGGTCGGGCCGCCTGCGGCCGCCAGGGAGACACCTCATGCGTCTGGACGCCATTCCGGTCGGGAAGAATCCGCCCGACGACCTCAACGTGAAATGGCCGGCAGGATTGCCCGACGTGTAGCGCTCGGCGTCTCCGGCGGGCGGGCTCGGGGCGCGCCGCGCTCGCGCTGCCTTGAGATTGATCAACACCCGCCTCGCACGCCCTACCAGACTGTAGCCTTCTCAGGTGGTTCGCCAGCATCACGGATGGGGGGTCGGTGGGGCAATGGATCGGATCGGCAATCGCGCTGAGGCACGCGGTCCTCGGCGGCTGCGCTACGAACAGCCCATCGCACCGCTGGGTCGGGCCCGCCGGGCAGCGGTCCGTTCGCCTTTGATGGCCCGGAGCGATTGACCCGTGCCGGGGATCGCGCGAGAGGACGCGTATTGGGGTCACGATGCGTCGGCGCTGCTCGCAGCGCTCGCCACGAGTCCCCAGGGTCTTTCCGCGACGGAAGCCGCCGGGCGCCTCGAGCGCCACGGCCCGAATGTCGTCGAGGAGCAGCGCAACGTCGTCGCGGTCCGGCTGCTGCTGCACCAGTTCGCGAGCCCGCTCGTGCTGATCCTCGTCTTCGGCGCGGCGATCTCCCTCTTCGTTCGCGACTGGGTCGATGCGTCGATCATCCTTGTCATCGTTCTCGGCAGCACACTCCTGGGCTTCGTGCAGGAGTACCGAGCCTCCACGGCGGTCGCGGAGCTGCGCAAGCGGCTCGCGCTCACGGTGCGAGTTCTCCGTGACGGCGCGGCTCGAACGGTCCCTGCAAGCCACATCGTCCCGGGCGATGTGATCGAACTCGCGGCCGGCAATCTCGTGCCGGCCGACGGGGTGATCCTCACCGCCCGGGACTTCCTGGTCACCGAGGCGAGCCTCACCGGCGAGTCAATGCCGGTCGAGAAGCAGCCGGGCCCGGTCAAGGCCGAAGCATCGATGTCGAGCCGCACCAACTGCGCGTTCATGGGCACGTCCGTGCGCAGCGGCACGGCCATGGTTCTGGTGGTGAGAACCGGCCGCGCCACCGCGTTCGGCGAAGTGGCGGCGCGGCTCAGGACGCCTCCGCCGGAACCCGAGTTCGCGCGCGGCGTCCGCCAGTTCGGCTACCTCCTCGTTCGAATCATGGTGGTGATGGTGATCTTCGTGCTCGCGGTCAATCAGGCGCTCGGGCGCCCGGCGATCGAATCGCTGCTGTACGCGGTCGCCCTTGCCGTCGGCATCTCCCCCGAGCTGCTGCCCGCCATCGTCAGCGTCACTCTTGCGCGGGGCGCGCGCGCGATGGCTCGCCGCGGCGTGATCGTCCGGCGCCTCGAGGCGATCGAGGACCTCGGCAGCATGGACGTGCTCTGTACCGACAAGACCGGGACGCTCACCGCCGGGGTGATGGCACTTGATGCGTCGGTGGATGGCGAGGGGACCGCCTCCGCGCAGGTGCTTCGCTTCGCCTATCTCAATGCGGCCCTGGAAACCGGCATCGAGAACCCGTTGGACACCGCGCTCGTCACAGCGGGCGAGAAGGCCGGCCTGGTCACCGCGGGCTGCACGAAGATCGACGAGATTCCCTACGACTTCATCCGCAAGCGTCTCACCATCGTGGTCGCGACCGAGGACGATCCGGGCTACCACCGGATCATCATGAAGGGAGCCTTCGCCCAGGTGCTCGCCCTCTGCACGTCGCTCGCGAGCGCGGGCGCCGAAGTGCCCCTGGACGAAGGTCTCCGCGAGCGCCTCGAGTCGTACTTTCGTGGCAAGGGGTCGGAAGGGTTTCGCGTCATCGCGCTCGCGACCAGGCGCGTGCCCGCGCGGGAGCGATACGCGCGGGACGACGAGGCGGACATGGTGTTCGAGGGGTTTCTGCTGTTCTTCGACCCGCCGAAGCTCCAGGCCGCGCAAGCGGTTCGCGACCTCGCTGCACGCGGCGTCCAGGTCAAGGTCATCACCGGGGACAACCGCTATGTGGCCGCCCATGTCGCCGGCACGATCGGTCTCGATCCGAAGGCGATGCTGGCCGGCGAGGCGATCGCGGAGCTTCGGGATGAATCGCTCTGGCACCTCGCGCCGCGCACCGATTTCTTCGTCGAGGTCGACCCACAGCAGAAGGAGCGGATCGTCCGGGCGCTGCAGCGCACCGGCCATTCGGTCGGTTATCTCGGCGACGGCATCAACGACGCCCCGGCGTTGCACGCCGCGGATGTCGGCATCTCCGTCGACCAGGCGGTCGACGTCGCCCGCGAGAGCGCCGACGTCGTGCTGCTCCGGCCCGACCTGGACGTCCTTCGCCGCGGCGTGGATGACGGTCGCCGCACCTTCGCGAACACGCTCAAGTACATCTCCATCACCACGAGCGCGAACTTCGGCAACATGGTGAGCATGGCCGTTGCCACGCCGCTGCTGCCATTCCTGCCGCTTGCCGCCAAGCAGATTCTGCTCAACAACTTCCTGTCCGACCTGCCGTCGATCGCCATTTCGACGGACAACGTCGACCCCGAGCGTGTCGCGCAGGCCCAGCGCTGGGACGTGGTCGAGGTCAGACGCTTCATGGTCGTGTTCGGACTGATCAGCACGGTGTTCGACCTGCTGACGTTCCTCGTGCTGCTGCGCGTGTTCGACGCGACGGAGTCGGTTTTCCAGACCGCTTGGTTCGTGGTCTCCGTGCTCACCGAACTGGCGGTGCTGCTGGTGCTGCGAACGCACGGGCCGGCCCTGCGCAGCGTTCCGAGCACCCTGCTCCTGTGGACGACTTTCGCCGTCGCGGCGCTGGCAGTCGCCGTCCCGTTCATCGGGCCGTTCGCCAAGGTGTTTGGTTTCGTCGCCCTGCCCTGGCCTTTGTTCGGCGCCATGGCCGCAATCGTCGTCGGCTATATCGGCGCCACGGAGCTCGCGAAACCGTGGTTCTTCCGCGGCCGCCGCCCTTAGCGTTACTTAAGTGCGGAGGCCACCACTACTTATCAGACGCGTCGCGCAGCTCGCGCCGCAGCACCTTTCCGATCGGAGTCTTCGGCAGGGCGTCGCGGAACTCCACGTGACGCGGCAGCTTGTAGCCGGTGAGCTGCGACTTGCAGTGCGCGAGCACCGCTTCCATCGTGAGGGTCGGGACTTTCTTCACGATCACCACCTTCACCGCTTCGCCCGATCTTTCGTCGGGGACGCCCACGACCCCGCACTCGAGCACGCCCGGATGCGTCGCGACCACGCTCTCGACCTCGTTCGGATAGACGTTGAAACCGGACACCAGGATCATGTCCTTCTTGCGATCGGTGATGGTGACGTAACCTTCGGCGTCGAGATGTCCGACGTCGCCCGTCTTCAACCAGCCGTCGTGCATCACCTCGGCGGATTCCTCCGGGTTGTACCAGTAGCCCTTCATCACCTGCGGGCCGCGGACGCACAGTTCGCCGGTGTGCTTCTCGATGTCGCCCTCACCCGTCCACACCGGCAGCTCGTTGAAGTCGTCGTCCCGGATCGACACGTCGGTGGAAGGAAAGGGCAAGCCGATGGTGCCGTTCCAGGGCGTGCCCAGAGGATTGGCGCAGACACCGGGAGAGGCCTCTGTCAGGCCGTACGCCTCGGTGACATAGTGACCGGTCACCTCCTTCCAGCGCTCGGCCACCGGCTTCTGCACCGCCGCTCCGCCGCCGACCGCCACCTTGAGCCCGGAGAAATCGAGCTGGCCGAATCCGGGCGTGTTCAGCAGACCGTTGAACAGCGTGTTGACGCCGGTCATGACGCTGAACTTCCAGTGCCCGAGCTCCTTGACCAGGGCCGGCAGATCGCGCGGGTTGGTGATGAGCACCGTCAGGGCGCCCCACTTCATGAACGACAGCGTCGAGGTGAGGCAGAAGATGTGGTACATCGGCAGCGGCGCGATGACGATCTCTGCGCCTTCCCTGAAGCTTACCGAAACCCACGCGCCCGTCTGCTCGACATTGGCGAGCATGTTCCGGTGGGTGAGCATCGCACCCTTCGACACGCCCGTGGTGCCGCCGGTGTATTGCAGGAATGCGATGTCCACGCGCGTCGTCTTGACCCGCTCGAACGGTGCCGCGGCACCGCGCGCGAGCGCAGCGCGGAATGTAATGGCGCCGTCGATACGCCAAGCGGGCACCATCTTCTTCACCTTCTTGACGACGAAGTTGACGATCCAGCGCTTCGGGATCGGCAGCAGGTCGCCGACCTGGGTGGTTACGACGTGCTCGACCGGCGTGCTCTCGAGCACCTGCTGCAGGGTGCTGGCGAAGTTTTCGAGGATGACGATGGCTTTCGCGCCGGAGTCCCTCAGCTGGTGTTGCAGCTCCCGCGACGAGTAAAGGGGGTTGACGTTCACGACCGTCATGCCGGCGCGCAGGATGCCGAATAGTGCGACCGGGTATTGCAGCAGGTTCGGTGACATGATCGCGACGCGATCGCCCGCGCCCATGCCCTGCAGTCCCTGAAGGAACGCGGCGAAATCGCGCGACAGCCGCTCCACCGCCGCATAGCTCAGGGCAAGACCGAGGTTGTGGAAAGCCGGCTTGTCGGCGAACTGGACGAAGACCTTCTCGAGCAGGTCCGGAATCGAGCCAAACTGGTCCGGGTCGATCTCGGCCGGGATGCCGGTCGGGTAGTTTTTCAGCCAGATCTTCTCGCCCATGCTGCCCCTGTTCGATCCCCTTCGGAATGCTCCGGCATGGACCCGCCGCGGGAAAGACTCCAGCGGTGCAACCCGATCCATGGTGCGCGACCGGCGCCGTCCCGCCCAGGCGCCGGCGAAGCACGGGCATCTACTCGGGAATGGCGAGCACCCTGTCCTCGAAGCGGATGCGGTCGCTCGCCGCCGGCGCGAGCGAGGGCAGCGGCAGCAGCGCCGGCACGTTTGTGGCCGAGTACGCATCCAGGCCACGCGGTGTCGGCCGCACCACCTGCGAAGGGGGCAGAGCGGCGCCGGTCGTAAGATGTGCGTACATGCTGTCCATTGCCTTCACGTAGTAGTAGTGCAGTGGCGAGAACTGCGCGCCGGTCGCGGCGACGAAGAACGTCGAGATGAAGGCGTCGAAGTGCTGCCCGGTCGTGACCTCGATGTAGCGCAGGCGGCTCTTCTTCCCTTCGCGCTGCTGGTTGAGGCCGTAGTAAGCCCGCGACTGCAGGTTGGGGAATACCAGCGCATCGCGGCGCCCATGGATGACGATCGCCGGTTTGCCGTGCAGCCGCCCGGTGGTTTCAATTTCGCGCGTGCCGTGCCTCACGCGGGCGTGATCGAACCACGCGCGCGCGTCGGCCAGATCCTGCCCCGTCTGCAGGGAGCGGAAGCACAGGGCGCCGTCGATATTCAGGTCCATCCGGTTGGTGGAGGGCGAAATAGCCAGGTTCTCCAGGATCGGTCCCTGCTGCGCACGGTCGGCGATGAGGTTGACGCCGCCCGTGGCCGGGACGCCCGAGCTGTCGGCGAACAGCCGCTTCGCGGCGGCCTCTGCGATCGCCGTCGGGAGCCCCGCCGCATCCGTCGCCGCGAAGCTCATGCCGCATAGATTGTCCTGGACGGCAAAGCGACCATACGCGTTGGCGTACGTGACCTGGAGCGAGCGCCACAGGTTCAACGTGTCATGGGAGGCAATACCCCAGTCCTGCGCGGCGGCGTAGCCGTGCGCACGGATCACCGCCAGCGCGGCGGCGGCCTGTTCGGCGGTCGTCGTTCCGGAGACCAGTCCTTTCTCC
>JBAVOG010000043.1:0-6511 GCA_049691875.1 Burkholderiales bacterium
TTCGGCACGTCGTACGAGGTGTTCGTGCGCTACGTGCTCAACAACCCGACGAGCTGGGCGTTCGATTTCAGCTATCTCATGTATGGCGCGCTGTTCTTCATGGCGGGTGCCTATACCCTGTCGCGCAACGGTCACGTGCGCGGCGATTTCATCTACCGGATGTGGCCCCAGCGCGGACAGGCGATCATCGAGCTCACACTCTACGTCCTTTTCTTCTTCCCGGGCGTGCTGGCGCTCATGTATGCCGGCTGGCTGTATGGCATCGACGCCTTCAAGATCCGCGAGGTGAGCGTCAACAGCCCGGCCGGCATTCCGGTCTGGCAGCTCAAGCTCCTGATTCCATTCGGTGCCGGCCTGCTCGCGCTGCAGGGCGTCGCGGAGGTGCTGCGTTGCATCGTGTGCATTCGCGACGGTCAGTGGCCGGCGCGACTGCACGACGTCGAGGAGCTCGAGGACGAGCTCATCCAGCAGCACGCCACGGGCAAATCGGGTGAGAAGGGGGGCGCCAAGTGAGCGATCCGGTCATCGCCCTGGTGATGCTAGGGTTGTTCATCTTCCTCATCCTGCTCGGATTTCCCATTGCGTTCACGCTGATGGGCATGGGCGTCGGATTCGGTTTCTACGCGTACTACCAACCCGGTCAGGAGTTCTTCGACAGCAGGATCTTCTACCTGCTGACGCAGAACACCTGGAGCATCATGAGCAACGACGTGCTGGTTGCCGTGCCGTTGTTCCTGTTCATGGGCTACGTGGTCGAACGTTCGAACATCCTCGACCGCCTGTTCTACAGTCTCCAGGTGGCGCTGCGGCACATTCCGGGCTCGATGGCGGTGGCCGCGCTCCTGACCTGCGCGATGTTCGCCACGGCAACTGGCATCGTCGGCGCGGTCGTCACGCTGATGGGGCTGCTCGCGTTCCCGGTGATGCTGAGAGCGGGATACGACCAGAAGCTTTCGGCAGGGGTCATCTGCGCCGGCGGCACGCTCGGCATCCTGATCCCGCCCTCGATCATGCTGATCGTTTATTCGGCCACGGCGTCCGTTTCCGTGGTGAGACTGTATGCGGCGGCATTGCTCCCCGGGTTCCTGCTCGCGGGGCTGTACGTCGTCTACGTGATCACGCGCGCGGTCATCAATCCGAAGCTCACGCCGCCGCTGCCGAAGGAAGAGAGCAATGTGCCGTGGAGCAAGGCGTTCCTGCTGCTCGCGCAGGCCTTCGTGCCGCTCGCGGTCCTGATCTTCGCAGTGCTGGGCTCGATCCTGTTCGGCCTGGCGACACCGACCGAGGCGGCCGCGGTCGGCGCGCTCGGCAGCCTGTTGCTTGCGGCCGCCTACCGTGCGCTCACCTGGCACCGCCTCCAGGAGGCGGTCTACCTCACTGCGCGCACCTCGGCGATGGTTTGCTTCCTGTTCGTCGGGTCGTGGACGTTTTCGTCCGTGTTCTCGTATCTCGGCGGCGAAGGGATCATCAAGGAATTCGTTCTCGCGCTCGACCTGAACCCCGTCCTGTTCCTGATTCTCTCGCAGATGATCATCTTCCTGCTCGGCTGGCCGCTGGAGTGGAGCGAGATCATCATCATCTTCGTGCCGATCTTCCTGCCGCTGCTTCCGCACTTCCACGTCGACCCGATGTTCTTCGGCATTCTCGTGGCGCTCAATCTCCAGACGTCGTTTCTCACTCCGCCGATGGCGATGTCGGCGTATTACCTGAAGGGCATCGCTCCGCCGCAAGTCGAGCTCTGGACGATCTTCAAAGGCTGTTTCCCGTTTCTCGGCATGGTCTTCGTCACCATGGTCACCGTGTACGTATTCCCGCAGATCATGTTCTGGCTGCCGGGCCTCATCTACGGGCGGTGAGCGCGGCATGGACCTGTCGCAACTGAACTGGCTCTCGGCGACCGACGCCGCGCGCGCAATCCGCGGGGGTGAACTCGGCGCAGCGCAGCTGACCGAGGCGTGCCTTGCGCGAGTGCGAGAAGTGGACGACGCGGTGCGCGCCTGGGCCTATCTGGATCCCGATCATGCGCTCGCGCAGGCGCGTGAGCGAGACGCGGAGCGCAGCGAAGGAGAGCCCATCGGACCGCTCCACGGCATCCCCGTCGGCATCAAAGACATCTTCGACACCGAGGACATGCCGACCGAGGACGGCAGCGTACTCCATGCGGGCCGCACGCCCAGGCACGATGCGACTGTCGTAGCGATGCTGCGCGCGGCGGGTGCGGTGATCCTGGGCAAGACGGTCACGACCGAATTCGCCACGTACACCGCTGGCAAGACGCGCAATCCGCACAATCCAGAGCACACGCCAGGCGGTTCGTCGAGTGGCTCCGCCGCGGCGGTCGCGGTGGGCATGGTGCCTGTTGCGCTCGGCAGCCAGACCAACGGCTCGGTGATCCGCCCGGCGTCGTTTTGTGGCGTGTACGGATTCAAGCCCACACACGGGCTCTTCCCGCGTGGCGGCGTGCTCACGCTGTCGCGCACCCTTGACCACGTAGGCGTGTTCGCGCGCAGCCTCGAGGACGTCGCGCTCGTCGCCGAGCAGCTCGTCGGTCACGATCTGCGCGATCGGGACACCCGCGTGCGCGCGCGCATCCCGTTCGTCGCGACCGCCGCCGAGGAGCCGCCTCTGACGCCGGTGCTCGCATTCGTGAAGGGCCCGGCGTGGGATCGCGCCGAGGAGGAAACGAAGGAGGCGTTCGCCGAGGTCGTCGCGGCGCTCGGTGACCATGTGTTCGAGGTCGACACGCCCGACTCGGCGCGCCGGGCGCTCGACTGGCACCGGACAATCATGGAAGCGGAAATGGCCGCGAATCTCGATCGCGAGTGGGAAAAGGGTCGCGACCGGCTCTCGGAGTCGCTGCGCACGCAACTCGCTCGCGGGCGCGCGATCACCGCTCTTGAATACCAGCTCGCGCGCGCCCGCATTCCGCTGATCAACGAGGGCTTCGACGAGATTTTCGCCCGCTGCGCCGCGATCATCACCCCCGCTGCGGCGGGCACGGCGCCGAAAGGCATAGAATCCACGGGCGATCCCGCTTTCTGTACGCTGTGGACGCTGTGCGGCATGCCAGCGGTCAGCGTGCCGCTGATGCGAGGGGAAAATGGCCTGCCACTGGGGGTGCAGTTGGTCGGGCCGCGCGGCGACGACGCGCGTCTGCTGCGCACGGCACGCTGGCTCGTGGGTCGGGTCGGTTCGAGTTGAAGGCGCGCGAAGGAGGTCGATATGCCGTTCAAGATTTTTGCGAGCGTGGTGGCGGCGGCGCTGCTCATCGTGTTCATCGCTCCGGTCGTGATCAAGCTCAAGGAGCTGTCGCTCACTATCGTGGTGGCGATCGGGCTGACGATGATGATTGTCGACGTTTTTCAGTCGCTGAAGTCGGGGCAGGATTGACCGGCATGCGTGTGCGCCACATGTGCGCCGATAACACCTGCTGCGGGGGGGGGCGCTGTGCCCCCAGGCGGTTTGCGATAGCTCAAGTTCGTTGATCCCGTGAGCCGGTAGAATCCCGTTAGCGTCCGGCGTTCGAATGCCGGAAACCGGAGGAAGCGATGGCATACAAGACGATCCTGATTCGCATCGACGATAGACCGCAGTGGCCCGTGCGATTCGAGGTTGCGGCCGGACTGGCCGCGGACTTCGGCGCGCACCTCGTGGGGCTGTCCTTCGTGATCAGACCCGAGTTGCCGGGCTACATTCGCAGCGCGGAGATCGCGGAAATGCTGGCACAGCGTTCGCGCGAGGCCGAGGATCGGGTCAAGGCGTCGCGCGAGATGTTCCTCGACCGGATTTCGAAGTTGGGCATCTCGGGCGAATGCAGGATGGTCGAGGGTGAAGTCGAGGATCTCGCGGCGGTGCACGGTCGATACGCGGACCTGCTGGTCGTCGGCCAGGCGGACATCAACGCGCCGGATGCCTCCCAGGCAATGGAAGACAACAAGAGCGTGATCTTCGCCGCCGGACGGCCGCTCCTGTTCGTGCCCTACGCAGGAAAAGTCAAGACTCTGGGCAAGCACGTTTTCGTCGCCTGGAATGCGAGTCGGGAAGCTACTCGCGCGGTGACCGACGCGCTGCCGCTCCTTCAGCGTGCCGATCGGGTCACAGTCATGGTGGTGCGGCCGCGTGCGGATCTTCACGCGCACGGGGAGATTCCCGGCGCGGACCTCGCGGCCTACCTCGCGCGCCACGGCGTCAAGGTAGAAGTCATGGCCGAGGAGGGCGAAGGCATCGACGTCGGTGACCTGATCCTCTCGCGTGTCGCCGACCTGGGGTCCGACCTGATCGTGATGGGCGCCTACAGCCATTCGCGCCTCCGCGAGTGGATCCTCGGCGGCGCGACGCGCACCATACTCGAGAGCATGACCGTACCCGTCCTCATGTCGCACTGACCCCGCGGGCGAGGGGCAACGTGCGGTCAGGCCGCTATCGTCCCTCCCGGGCGCTTGCGGGATGATCGACGCCATCATCCTGTTCGCGCACGGCGCGCGCGACCCGTCCTGGGCAGCGCCGGTTCTCCGGGTGACGGCAATGGTTGCCGAGCGACGCCCCGACGCTCAGGTGGAAGCCGCATTTCTGGAGGGCCTGCAACCCACTTTGGGCGAAGCGGTGAGCCGTGTCGCGGGCCGCGGGGCGAGGCGAGTCGTCGTCTTTCCGCTCTTCATGGCCGCAAGCGGGCATCTCCGGCGCGACGTGCCGGAGCTCATCCGTGAAATTTGCGTGGCGCACCCGGACATGGACGTCCGCCTCGCACCGCCCATGGGCGATGCCGAGTCGGTCCTGCGGGCAATCGCGGACTGGGCCGCGCAGTCTGGCTGAAGGCGCAAGTCGAGCGCGTGTGGGCAGCCGGTGCGCTCTATGCAAGCGTGCCCACGCCGCATCTCTGCTAATATCGCGCGCCGTGAGCCGTGCAACCTACATCACGCCGCAGGATGCCGAGGCAGCGTTCTACGAAGCGATCGAGCGCGCCGATCTCGATGCGATGCTGGCCATCTGGGCCGAGGACGAGGAAGTCGTTTGCGTGCATCCGGGTGGTCCACGTCTGGCAGGATTCGAGCAGGTGCGGGCGAGCTGGACGCAGATCTTCAAATCGCGTCAGCGCCTGCAGATTCAGATTTCGAACGCAGTGTACGTGCAGGGCATGATGCTCTCCATACACAGCGTCCACGAGAACGTCACCGTGGTGGGTGAGAAGGGGCCCCGCCCCCCGATCGTGACGACGAACGTCTTCATCCGGACCGGCAGCGGCTGGCGCATGCTCGTGCACCACGCATCCCCGGCCCCGCAGGCGCCCGGGCCGGCCGAGACGTCCAAGATCCTGCATTGACGGCGCGCCCCTCGCAATACCGTCCTCCCTGGTGGCTGCGTGGCGGAAACGCGCAGACCCTCTACGCAGCGCTCGTCCTGCGCGGCCCGAGACCGAGCTACCGGCGCGAGCGCTGGGACACGCCGGACGGAGATTTCGTCCTGGCGGACTGGATCGACGGTCCGCTGCGCGCGCCGCTCGTCGTTCTCCTGCACGGGCTCGAGGGAAGCTCCGAGAGCCACTACGCGCGCGCTCTGATGTCCGCCATACGGGTGCGTGACTGGCGCGGCGTCGTTCTGCACTTCCGCGGCTGCGGTGGCGAGCCCAACGCGCTTTCGCGCGCATACCATTCCGGCGATTCGCGGGAGGTGGACTGGATGCTGCGGCGCCTCCGTGCCATCGCCGGGGCCGCGCCGCTGTTCGCCGCCGGCGTGTCCCTCGGTGGCAACGCGCTGCTCAAGTGGCTGGGCGAAGAGGGCGACGCGGCGTGCGAAATCGTCCGTGCTGCGGCCGCAGTGTCGGCTCCCGTCGATCTTACGGCGGCGGGCAATGCCTTGGGCCGCGGCTTCAATCGCCTGTACACCCGGCATTTCCTGGGTTCGCTGAAGCGCAAGACCGCTGCAAAGCTCGAGCGATTCCCCGGTTGCGTGGACGGTGCGGCCGCCGCACGCGCAAACACGCTACGCGAATTCGACGATGCCGTGACCGCACCGCTGCATGGTTTCCGCGACGCCTCCGATTACTGGCTCCGCTCCAGCGCGAAACCGTTTCTGCAGCATATTCGCGTGCCGACGCTGGTGATCAACGCGGGCGACGATCCATTTCTGCCTGGTGAACACCTTCCGGCGCAGGACGACGTCTCGGAGTGCGTCCAGCTCGACTTTCCCGCATCCGGCGGGCATGTCGGCTTTGTCAGCGGACCGTTCCCGGGCAGCATCGGCTGGCTGCCGGAACGGGTGCTCGGCTTCTTCGAAGCAGCCGGAACGTAGAGGCTGCCGGGTCCCCGACCCGAGCGCATTCCTCGAATGCGATAATCGACCCTTCGTCCGTTCAATCGTCCAATGGATGCGGCCACGCCGATGCCGATTTGCCCGCCCGAGATCTTCAAGGCCTACGACATACGCGGCGTCGTCGGTCGGACGCTGACCGTGGAAGGCGTCGAGCGCATCGGGCGCGCGCTAGGCGTGGAGTGCCGCGCACGTGGCGGCAAGG
>JBAVOG010000044.1:0-3247 GCA_049691875.1 Burkholderiales bacterium
CCCGCGTGCGGCGGGTTGCGACCGTAGCCGATGAGGTCCCGCGGGTATTCGGACGTCACGTTCTCGCTCCTGAGCGCATGTGGCGAAGGGGGTTCGACGAGCAGCGCGACCGGACTGCAGCACGCCATGCCGGTGCAACGCGGCCCATAATGGTGCACGGCGCTGGTCGCGCGAATCTTATACTACACTCCACCGTCCACCGCGCCCCTCGACACCCCGTGCCGATTCGAATCGCTGAAATCAATGCCATGCGTCCGGCGGATTTCGTCGCTGCACTCGGCGGCGTGTTCGAGCACTCGTCCTGGATCGCGGAGCGGGCATTCGCCAGCAGGCCGTTTGCCGACGCTGCCGCGGTCCACGCGGCAATGGTCGACGTCGTGCGCGGCGCGGCGCGCGACGAGCAGCTCCGGCTCCTGCGCGCCCACCCGGAGCTCGCCGGCCAGGAAGCGCAGGCGGGCACACTGACTGCGGACTCGACCTCCGAGCAGCAAAGCGCTGGGTTGAATGCGCTCACGCGCGACGAGATGGAACGGGTCGTCGGGCTGAATCGCGCATACCGGGAGCGGTTCGGGTTTCCGTTCATCATCGCCGTGCGCCGCCATACCAAGGACGGAATCTTGGCCGAGTTCGAGCGCCGACTCGGCAACGACCCCGAGAGCGAGCGCCTGGAGTGCCTCGAGCAGGTGTGCATCATCACGCGGATTCGACTGGACGCGCTCGTCGCGGCCTGATTCGACCAGCCAGGGCGCGCGCGCAGGGAGGGATTCCATGGGCAGGCTTTCCACTCACGTCCTCGACACCCGCACGGGCACGCCCGCAGCAGGCATGCGCATCGAGTTCTCGGTGCTCGAGAAAGGCAGCTGGCGCAAGTTGAAATCGATCCAGACCAACGGGGACGGGCGCACCGACGAACCACTGATGAGCGGTGACGCGATGCGCACCGGTGAGTTCAGGATCGTCTTTCACGTGGCGGAGTACTTCCGGGGCCAGGGTGTCACGCTACCCGAGCCGCCGTTCCTCGACCGCGTGCCGATCCGTTTTGGCATCGCAGATGCCAACGCGCACTACCACGTGCCGCTCCTCTGCACGCCCTGGAGCTACTCCACCTACCGCGGAAGCTGAGGACTCTCGCCGAGCGGTTCGCCGGGCTGACAAAGCAGCTGCGCTGAGATACGCTCGTCGGCCGTGAAGGCCTCTCCTCCCCGCCCTGCCCGCCGCCGCGCCCTTGCCGTGCTCGGAGCGCTCGCGCTGTCCGGCTGCGCGAGCAAGGTGCCGATTCGCCCCGAGGCGGGGCCGATCGCAGCGATGTTTCTCGGCGAGATCGACGACGGAGGCTTCGTGGAAGCCGGATACCGGGGCCTCGTCCGGGCAGGCAGCGAGCTGGGCATCCCCGTGCGACACGTCGCCGGCGTTCCGGCCGAGCGCGAACGGATGCTCGCCGAGCTCCGCGTGCTGGCAGCCACCAAAGCTACGCTGGTGATCGGATTCGGCGCCGCGACGAGCGAGCCGATCCAGCGGGTCGCCTGGGAATTCCCGGAGCAGCGCTTTGTCGCGATCCAGGGCACGCTGACCCGCCCGAATCTCGCCGTGTACGCGGTGTTGCCGGAGCAATCGGCCTGGCTGGCCGGCGCGCTGGCCGGTTTCCTCACGCAAACGAACGTCGTCGGACACCTCGCGGGCGAGCGCAGTGACCTTGCACAACATGTGCAAGCAGCCCTCTATGCCGGGCTGAAGAGCGCGCGGCCGGAGGCGCGCCTGCTCTCGACTTTCACGGGCTCCAACGATGATGCGCCGCTTGCGCGGACGGTCGCGCTGGCGCAGATCGGTGCCGGTGCGGACGTTGTCTTCACGATGCTCGGCGCCGGGCAAGGCGGAGCGACCACCGCCTGCCAGGAGCGCGGCGTGAAACAGATCGGCAGCGTGCGGGACTGGGTCGCGGTCGCGCCCGATGCATTCGTTGCCGCGGCAGTGGCCGATCCGGGTTATGCGATCGAGATGGCTGCGCGCGATCTGCGCGACAATCTCCTCAAGGGCGACATCATCAAGCGGTACGGGGTGCACTACCCGGAGGCGGTGCGTCTCGCGCTCGGCAACAGTGTGCCGGCGGAAACGAGTGCCCGTCTCGAACGCTATCGCGAGCGGATCGCAGTGGGCGGGATCGTGATTCCCACGCTGTACGGCGGTGCGGAGTTCGCACCGGGATGATGGCCGGCGCAGTGCGCGCAGCGCACCGATCTGACCAGGAGAGTATCCATTGTCTGTGACGGGCGGAATCTCAATTCACGTCGTTGACGTCTCGCGCGGGGTGGTCGCGGCCTGGATGCGCGTCGAGGTCTACCGGCTCGAGGCGGAGCGCACGCTGATCGCGAGCGGCATCGTGAGCGCCAAGGGCCTCGTCGAGGAACCTGCGTTCGCGAACGCGTTTGCACCGGGCCGGTACGAGGCGCTGTTCCACGTGGGCGCGTACTACCGTGCGGTCGGCGTGGTGCTCCCGGACGTGCCCTTCCTCGACGTCGTCTCTTACCGGTTCGGCATCGCGGACCCCGCGCAGCACTACCACCTCCCGATGAAGGTGACCCCCTGGGGCTTCTCCTGCTTCCGCGGCGGCGCGTGACGCCGCGATCCGTTCGCCGCGACGGTCGTTGATCCGGCAGCACGCCCGCGATGAACGCCGCATTGCGTGCCGCGCTCCTGCTCAACCTCGTGCAGGTGTTCACGGCGTTGAGCTTCCTTACCGTGCCGGTGCTGGCACCGGCAATCGGCGCCGACCTCGGTGTTCCCACCACGCTCCTGGGCGCCTACTCGGCGATTCTCTGGCTCGGCGGACTCGCGAGCTCCCTCGCTGCGGGCAGCATCATCGGAAGGCTCGGCGCGTTGCGAACGTCGCAGGCATGCCTGGTGTTCTGCGCAGCGGGTCTCGCGGCGGGCGCACAGGGTTCGCTCGCGGCCCTGGCTGCGCTGCCGCTGCTCGTGGGATTCGGCTGCGGAGTGGAAACCCCGTCCAGCTCGCAGCTCCTCGCGCGCGTGACGCCGCCTGATCAGCGCCCGTTCATCTTCTCGCTCAAGCAGACCGGCGTTCAGCTCGGCGGGATGTTGACGGGCATCGTGCAGCCGGCGCTGCTGCCATGGCTCGGATGGCGGGGTGCGCTGGCTGGCGGGGCCGCTCTCGCGCTCGCCTACGCATTCGCGCTGGAGCCGTTCCGTCGCACCTACGATACGCCCGCCGCCGCCCCGCGCACCCCGCACG
>JBAVOG010000045.1:0-10132 GCA_049691875.1 Burkholderiales bacterium
CTCAACCAGGAATTCCTGGAGATGGCGACGGACGTCTTCTCCTCGCTCATTCATCGTGGATCTGCGGCCGAGGCCGCGGTTGCCTGACGTGACTCGCGCTACCTGAATCGCTCGGCATTCGGGAGCCCCGCAACCAACCGGTTGCGGGCGGCGAGCGGAGATACTCTGCCGTGGCCACGCCGTCACTGCGCATACCTACCGCCCGGCAACCGGAGGAGATTCCTGGCATCTCTTGGAAACTGGGATCGTGGAAGAAACCGGCGGCGATGGACAGGATTTTCATCAGGCACCGTCGATCGGTCTGGGCTGCCGCGGCGCTCGGTTCACTCGGCAGGATCGGTTGCTTCGTGTTTCACCTCTCGACCAGCTTCGGGAGTCCGGTCGGCGCCCATGCTACGGTCTACACTGCGGGCAACATCATCATTACGGGAATGCTTGTGCTGATGGGGCTTTCGGGGTTCGAAGCCAACGAGAGCGTCAGCTGATCCCGGCTGAATCGACGGGCTGCGAATCGAGCCGAACGAGGAGAAATGCAAGCGTGAATACCCAGACCACTGATCTCACCGCGTGGATCGGCCGGAGCGAAACCCTCCACGACACGATCGGACCGACGCCTGTGATCGCGCTGACCGCCACGCTCGATCATCCCGCAACCGATGTCGGACGCGGGACGCCGCTGCCCCCGCTGTGGCACTGGCTGTACTTCCTGCTCATGCACCGGCAGATCGAGATCGGCCCGGACGGTCACGCCAAGCGCGGCGGCTTTCTGCCGCCGGTGCCGCTGCCGCGGCGTATGTGGGCTGCGAGCCAGCTCGAGTTTCGTGCACCGATCCGGGTCGGAGACAGGGTCGCGCGCACGTCGACCATCGAAGACGTCACCACGAAGGAGGGTCGCTCGGGCAGGCTGGTGTTCGTGAAGGTGCGGCACGAGATCCGCTGCAACGACGCCGTCGATCCGGCCCTGATCGAGTTACACGACATCGTCTATCGCGAGGCAAAGAAGCCGGGCGACGTGGAACCGCCGCCGCGACCCGCGCCGACCGATGCGATGTGGCGGCGCGAGATCGTGCCAGACGACGTTCTGCTTTTCCGCTACTCGGCACTCACGTTCAATGGCCACCGCATCCACTATGACCGCCGCTACGTCACCGAAGTCGAGGGATATCCCGGGCTGATCGTCCATGGACCACTCATCGCAACGCTGCTCATGGACCTTCTGCGTCGCCAGGCGCCGTCCGCCGAGGTCGCCAGGTTTCATTTCAAGGCCGTTCGGCCGACTTTCGACCTGCATCCGTTTCGCGTCAACGGCAAGCCCGCGACAGATGGCAAGACCGTCGCTCTGTGGGCGGAGGACCACGAAGGCTGGCTGACGATGGATGCGGTGGCAACGTTGCGTTGAGAAAGCGCGCGATCACTTTCGAGCGACCCCTGGCGCGGCGGACACGCCGCACGCTGCCGCGCGCCGGCCGCTGACCTTCACTCTCCAACCTCCAGCGAGACACACATGCCCTCGACGATCATCGACTCCGCAATCTTTCAGGGGATCTTCAGCAGCGACGAGATGCGCCAGGTCTGGTCGGACGAGAACCGCACGCAGAAGTATCTCGACATCGAAGCCGCGCTCGCGCGGGTCCAGGGACGCCTCGGATTGATCCCGCAGGGGGCTGCCGACGAGATCGTCAGCCACTGTCGCCTCGAACAGATCGACATGGCCAAGCTGCGCCAGCAGACCGAGCGCATCGGGTATCCGATCCTCGGCGTCGTGTCGCAACTGAACTCGCTCTGCCGCGACAAGCTGGGCGAATACTGCCACTGGGGCGCAACGACGCAGGACATCACCGACACCGCGACCGTGCTGCAGATCCGCGAGGCGCTGGACATCGTCGACCGTGATCTAAACGCGATTTCGGACGCGATGGCGAAGCTGGCGAAGACACATCGCGACACACCGATGATCGGTCGCAGCAACCTGCAGCAGGCGATCCCGGTGACCTTCGGCTACAAGATGGCCGGGCTCCTGTCGGCCATCGAGCGACATCGCGAACGTCTGGCGCAACTGCGCAAGCGGGTGCTGGTCGGAGAGTTCGCCGGTGCCGCCGGGACGCTTGCGTCGTTGCAGACGGGCGCCATGGAAACGCAGGCCGGGCTGTGCACCGAGCTCGGCCTCGGGCAGCCGGTGATCGCCTGGCACACGATTCGGGACAACATCGCGGAGGTCGGCGCATTCCTCGGCCTCGTGGGAGGAACGCTGGGCAAGCTGTCGATGGACGTCAAGCTGATGATGCAGACCGAGGTCGGCGAGGTGTACGAGCCTTTCGCCCACGGCCGCGGATCCAGCAGCACCATGCCGCAGAAGCGCAATCCGATCTCGTCGTGCTACATCCACGCCGCGATCTCGGTCGTGCGCCAGCACGCGGCCGCGCTCATGGACGCGATGGTCGCCGACCACGAGCGCTCTACGGGTCCATGGGAAATCGAATGGATCGTGCTACCCGAGGCGTTTTGCCTCATGGCCGGCGCGCTCAAGCAGTCGCGCTTCGTGCTCGAGGGTCTGGAAGTCGACGCGAAGGCCATGCGACGGAACATTGACCTCACGCATGGACTCGTGATGAGCGAGGCGGTGATGATGGGGCTGGGTCCGTACATCGGGCGCGAGTTCGCGCACGATCTCGTCTACGACATCTGCCGCGCGGCAGTGAAGCAGGAGCGGCCGCTGCTCGACCTGCTGGCCGAGCACCCGCAGATCAACCGGCACCTCGACCGGGCGGCGCTCGCAAGGCTCTGCGATCCGGCCAACTATCTCGGCCAGTCGGGCGTGATGGTCGACAGGGTGCTGGCGAGCCTGCACTGAGACCCCGCGCCGAGCGGACCGGACCGAGCGGCCCGACCCGGCCGGCTATCTTGCGATAGATCAAATCCGGGATCGATCGGCCGACGCAGAATGGCTCCTCCTACGTCGGAGGGTCCCCCATGGCTTCGCACCCGGACCACGCGCATCGAACCATTCCCGGCACGACGATCTTCGACGGCGTGCAGGCGCAGAAGGGCTATGCACTCAACAAGATGTGCTACTCGTTCAACTCGGCCGAGAATCGTGCCGCATTTGTCGCCGACGAGGAAGCCTACTGCCGGAAATTCGGCCTGACCGAAGCGCAGCACAAGGCGGTCGCGGCGCGCGACGTGCTCGGACTGATCGCAGCGGGCGGCAATGTCTACTACCTGGCGAAATTCGCCGGCATCTTCGGCTTGAACGTCCAGGATCTCGGCGCCTTGCAGACGGGCATGAGCGTCGAGGCCTTCAAGCAGAAACTCATCGACGCGGCGAGGTAGCCCATGGCGAGAATAGTCGGAGCGGTCACCACTTCGCACGTCCCGGCGATCGGCAACGCGATCGCACGCGGGACGCAGGAGGACCCCTACTGGAAGCCCTTCTTCAGCAGCTGGGACGGTGTGCACGCGTGGCTCGCGAAGGTGAAGCCCGACGTCGCGGTGGTCGTGTACAACGATCACGGCCTGCAGTTCTTTCTGGACAAGCTGCCGACCTTCGCGGTCGGCGCGGCGCCCGAGTATCAGAACGCCGACGAGGGCTGGGGGCTGCCGACGTTGCCGCCCTATCGCGGTAACCCCGACCTATCCTGGCACGTCATCGAGTCGCTCGTGGCCGACGAGTTCGACATCACGACCTGTCAGGAGATGGTCGTCGATCACGCCTTCACGCTCCCGCTCAAGCTGATGTGGCCGGATGCCGAGCGGTGTCCGGTCATGACCGTGCCGGTGGCCGTGAACACCGTGCAGCACCCGCTGCCCACGCCCACGCGCTGCTACAAGTTCGGCCGCGCGCTTGGACGAGCCATCGAGTCGTATGGCGAAGACCTCAGGGTGGTCGTCCTCGGCACAGGCGGGCTATCGCACCAGCTCGACGGCCCGCGTGCCGGATTCATCAACAAGGCGTTCGACGCGATGTGCATGGAGAAGCTGGTCGGCGAGCCCGAGGCCCTCACGCGCTACTCGATCGACGATCTCGTCGAGCAGGCCGGGACGCAGGGGGTCGAGGTCATCAACTGGCTGATCGCGCGCGCGGCGCTCGGCGGCAAGGTCAGCAAGGTTCACAGCAACTACCACGTCCCGATCTCGAACACCGCCTCCGGCCTGATGGTCCTCGAGAACCGCGGCTGACGGCCAACGCCAGCGGCCGGCTGGCGCCCGCAAGGTGACGCGGACGCACCGTCCCTTCTGCCTATCCAGCAAAGGATGCTCGGGGCGGAGTTGTGCTTCAATCCCGCCATGCCTTCACACGGAAAGCATCCACGAGAAACGTGATGGGGGCCTCCGTGTGCAGTGTGCAAAGCTCGCCGTAGCCAGGCAGGAGGTGTCGACGTGAAAGGAAAGATCGGACTGGAAGAGCACTTCGCGATCCCGGAGACCCTCTCGGACTCCGCCGGATTCGTGCCGAAGGACTACTGGCAGGAGCTGAGCGCTCGCCTGCTGGACATTCATGAGAAGCGGTTGCGTCAGATGGACGAGCACGGCATGGAGATGATGATCCTCTCGCTCAATGCGCCCGCAGTGCAGGCCATTCCCGATCCGCAGAAAGCAAACGAGATCGCCCGGCGCGCCAATGACTTCCTCGCCGAGCAGGTCGCGCGTCGCCCGGAACGCTTCCAGGGCTTCGCCGCCCTGCCGATGCAGGATCCGGACATGGCGAGCCGCGAGCTCGAGCGCTGCGTGAAGGACTTCGGATTCAAGGGGGCGCTGGTGAACGGCTTTTCCCAGATCCGCGATCCCAACAGCGCGGTGTATTACGACCTACCGCAGTACTGGCCGTTCTGGGGCGTCGTCGAGGCGCTCGATGTCCCCTTCTACCTTCACCCGCGTAATCCGCTGCCCAAGGACGCCGCCATCTACGAGGGGCACCGCTGGCTCATGGGCCCCGCGTGGGCGTTCGGACAGGAAACTGCAGTGCACGCGCTCAGGCTGATGGGCTCGGGCCTCTTCGACGAGCACCCGAAGCTGCAGATCGTGCTGGGCCACATGGGCGAGGGGCTGCCGTTCAACATCTGGCGCGTCGACTACCACAACGCCTGGGTCAAGTTCCCGCAGCCCCACCCGGCCAAGAAGCGGATCGGCGAATACTTCAACGAGAACTTCCACATCACGACCTCGGGAAATTTCCGCACCCAGAGCCTGATCGACGCGATGATGGAGATGGGCGCCGACCGCATCCTGTTCTCGACCGACTGGCCGTTCGAAAACGTCGACCACGCCGCCGAGTGGTTCGACGCGGCGACCATCAGCGAACCCGACCGGATGAAGATCGGACGTACGAACGCGATCAAGCTGTTCAAGCTCGGTCTCGGATAGGACCAGAAATGACGAACGACGCGTGAGCAGAGTTGGGGGCGTCTGATCGTTCTGCAACGAGGCCGATACAAAACGCTGCGCGACTGAAATGAAAGCGTTACACGCGCGGCCTACCTTGAACGGCCTTCCAGCAAACTCGACAAGGACAGGCTTCATGACACAGATGAACGACGCTGCCGGTTATCCGGCATCCGGCGCGACCCCCGAAAGCATGCTCGACTTCGAGCGGGCGCTGCATGAATTTCGCTGCTACATCAACGATCCGGTCGCGACCGTCGACGAAGCGATTGCCGCCAGCCCGTCGATGGTGATGGCGCACGTCCTCAAGGCGTATCTGCACCTGCTCGGCACCGAGCCGGCGGGTCTGCCAGTGGCGCGTGCAAGCCTGGACACGGCGATTGCGCTACCCGCGAACGAACGCGAGAAGCATCATCTCGAAGCGGTACGCCGGATCACCGCCGGGCGCTGGCGCGACGCCGGCCGCACCCTCGAGGACCTGAGCGCGGAGTATCCGCGCGACGCGCTCGCCCTGCAGGCCGGGCACCTGGTCGACTTCTACACCGGCGACTCGCGCATGTTGCGCGATCGGATTGCGCGTGCGCTCCCCCACTGGAGCAGCAATCTCCCTGGATACCATGCGGTGATCGGCATGCATGCGTTCGGTCTGGAGGAGACCGGGGACTACGCGCAGGCGGATCGGCAGGGCCGCCTGAGCGTCGAGCTGGAGCCGCGCGACGGCTGGGGTCAGCACGCGGTTGCCCACGTGCTGGAGATGACCAACCGGCCACGCGACGGCATCGCATGGATGCGAGGCAACGTCGATGCGTGGTCGCAGGACAGCTTCTTCGCGGTCCACAACTGGTGGCACCTCGCGCTGTATCACCTCGAGCTCGAGCAGGTCGACGAGGTGCTGCGGCTGTTCGACGGACCGATCTATGGCCCGCGCTCGCCCTTGATCCTCGAGATGATCGACGCCTCTGCGATGCTGTGGCGCCTTCACCTGCGCGGCATCGACGTGGGCGACCGCTGGGACGCGCTGGCCGACAACTGGACACCGCACATCGGCGCCGGCAACTATGCCTTCAACGACTTTCACGCGGCAATGGCGTTCGTCGGCAGCCGCCGACCAAAATCGTTGCGGACGTTGCTCGAGACGCAGCGAGCCGCGATGGCGGGCGATGGCGACAACGCGTTCTTCACGCGCGAAGTCGGTCACAGCGCGACGCTCGCGATCCAGGCGATCGGCGAAGGCGACCATGCACAGGCCGTTCAGTTGTTGCGTCCGATCCGCAACATCGCACATCGCTTCGGGGGCAGCCACGCGCAGCGCGACCTGTTAGATTTGACGCTGATCGAGTCGAGCTTCCGCGCCGGCGACACCGCGCTCGCAGCGGGTCTTACCGCCGAACGTGCAGCAATGCGTCCGCAAAGTCCGCTCGCCCGCCTGTACGTGCAGCGGAGCATGGCGCTGGCAGAAGCGGCGTAGGTTACGCCACTCGAAACGAAAAGCCCGCTCGCGCGGGCTTTTCACTTTTCGTGGCGGAGAGGGCGGGATTCGAACCCACGGTACGGTAAACCGTACAACAGATTTCGAGTTCGGACGTGTTCGTCAACCCATCAAGGACTTACCAGACGGACCTTCTCCAACCTCGCTGAGTTTGTCCCTGAAAGTAAGCCGATTCCACGCGTCGTGCTGGCGAATTGGAGAAGGTAGCACTTGGCGCGATGCACCCGTGGCCGGAAGCGCTCGCACCTCAGTGACTACCCCGGTTTGCACGCGAGAAACGCATAGCCAAACACCTCGAAAGTGCGCGCCTTCTTTTCGCCAGACGCCTCGCCGAACGTATCGAACGCCGGACCGATCTCGATCTCGACGAACCCGTTCTCCTCGAGCATCGCGCGCCAGCCTTCACACGGAAAGCCACCGGCGATTCAGGCAGTCCACAGGTCGATATCTCGAATCGCCGATTCCGGGACAGGTTTTCCGTTCGCGATGTCGGCGAACTGAAGCCGCCCGCCCGGGCGCAGAACGCGCCAGATCTCCTGGAAGGCGCGCTTCTTGTCCGCGCAGAGATTGATGACGCCGTTGCTGATCACCACATCGGCCCAGCCGTCCTCCACCGGAATCTCTTCGATGAGACCCTCCCGGAACTCCACATTGCGAAGTCCCATCTGCTCGGCCGAGCTGCGTGATTTCGCGAGCATCTCCGGAAGCATGTCGATCCCCACGACGCGTCCGGTGGGCCCCACCTGCTGCGCCGCGATGAAGCAGTCGAAGCCTGCCCCGGAACCCGCGTCGACCACCCGTTCGCCTGCCTCGAGCCGCCGCGTCACAAAGGGATTCGCGACACCGGCGAAGGATTCGACCGCGACGTCGGGCATTCGCTCGACGACCGAGTCATCGTAGGCCAACCGCTTCGCGAGACGGCGGCCGGTGTGGAAGTGGTGCTCCCCGTGGGGATTGGCGGCCACATCGCGGTACTTGCTTTTCACTTCTTCGCGCAGTGCGACGGGATCGACAGGCAAGTCAGCTGCCATTTTGGCCTCCTCTCACAACAGACAAGAATTGTTCGGTATACAGCCCATGCGGTCGTCACGCCGGATTGAGGCGCGGATGCGTTTCCTCGCCGAGCCACCACACCCCCAATCCCGACGCGATCATCGCAATCGCCACCAGCCAGAAGCCGGACGCGATGCTGCCGCTCGCGTGAGCGGCCCAGCCGAGCGCCAGCGCGCCGATGGCGTAGCCGATGTCGCGCCAAAAGCGGTACACGCCGATCGCCGAGCCGCGCCAGTTGGGGTGGGCGATATCGGCGACCGCGGCGCTCAGGTTCGGATAGAGAAGCGCCATCCCGAGGCCGGTCACCGCCGCCGAGAACGACCACCACGCGATGCTCTGGTGCATCAACATGAGGCCCACGCCGGCGCCGCACAGCCACATTCCCCAGACGATCGGCTTTTGCCGGCCAATGTGGTCGGAAAGCCGTCCGGTGACGAGCTGCGCGCCGCCCCACACGAAGCCGTACATTCCGACGACCCATCCGATCCCGGCGAGGCTCAGACCGTGGCCGTAGAGATAGACCGGGTAGAAGACCCAGATCAGCGCATCGACGAACTTCTCGACCAGTCCCGCCTGACTGAACGCCGCCATGCGCCGGTCGCGCCACGTCATGAGCGCGAACACTTCCCAGGTGCTCGGGTGATCGGAGATGTTGCGCGGCAGGCGCGGCTGTGGCCCGGTGACAGCGCCGGCGCGGTGATGCGCGCTCTCGGCGTGCGCCCAGGGAAGCGTGTCTCTCACCCAAAGCAGCGTGAGCCCGATGGCGAGCAGCACCACCGCCAGTCCGAAGATAAGCAAGCCTTCTCGCGCGCCGAAGGTCGTGGCCATGTAGCCGGTGATGATTCCGGCCGCCGCCACGCCGACATAGCCGGAGAACTCGTTCAGCCCGATGGTGAGCCCGCGCTCGTCGGCGCGCGTGATGTCGAGTTTCGCCGTCTGGGTCATCGACCAGGTGAGCCCCTGGTTCACACCGAGCAGCACGGTTGCGGCGACGATCCAGCTCCAGGTCGGTGCGTACAGGATCATGAACGGGATCGGGAGCGCGGCGACCCAGCCCGCGAGCAGCACCGTCTTGCGCCCGACGCGCTCGGAGAGCCGTCCGGCCGCGAAGTTGAGCGCGCCCTTCACGAACCCGAATGCGACGACGAACGCCATCAGCAACATGAAGGATCCCTTCGGCACGCCGAACTCGCTCTCGGCGAGCGCCGGGATCACCGTGCGCATCATGCCGATGGTGAGGCCGACCAGGAGCACCTGCAGGAGCTGGTGCAGGAACTGCTCGAGGTTGTGCCGGATGCCGTGGCGAAGGCTCGTGCCGGAACCGGTCGTCGTTTCGAAGGAGCTCACCTCACCCCCAGCCGATCAGGCCGCGGTGTTCGCGGCGACGATGCGCTCCATCTCCGCCGGACGCGGCGGGATGTCGCCAGTCACGAAGCGTACGAACTCGGCGCGGCTCGCGAGGCGCAGCGCCCGGTTGAAGCGCTTCTCGAACCCGATGGTCGAGCTCGGTTTCCCCGAAAGTCCCGCACCGCAGACGCTGCCCGCCTGGTGCGCGGGATAGATCTCGAGGTCAGCCGGGAGCGTGAGGAGCTTCTTCTGCAGGCTCTCGTACAGCACCCCGGCCATCTCCGCCTCGCGGCCGGCGAGGTCGGGACGTCCGGCGGCACCCACGAACAGGGTATCGCCGGTGAGCGCAAACCAGGGATCGTCGCCGCGGCGCTTGTCGGTGACGAGCAGACAGATGCTGTCGAGCGTATGGCCGGGCGTGTGCAGCACCTCAACAAGAGTGTTGCCCGCCTCGAGCACGTCGCCGTCGCGCAGCTTGCGGAATGGGAAGCGCACCGCCGCGCTCTCGTGCAGGCAGTATTGGGCGCCGGCCAGCTCGGCGAGCTTGCGCCCGCCCGAGTAATGGTCGGCGTGGACGTGGGTCTCGATCACGTGCGAGATGGAGGAGTTCGCCTTGCGCGCTTCCTCGACGAACCAATGCTCGTCGCCCGCCACTACATCGACGGCCACCGCCTTGCCCAGGGTGCCGCAGCCGAAGAAATACGACAGGCTCGAGTCGGTCGTGGCAAGCTGTTTGAAGAACATGGTCCCTCCTCGTCGGCCGGCGGTCGGCGCGACCCTCTCATGCGTACACGCCGCTACCCTCGAGCGCCATACCGCTCGCGCGCCATTCGGCGACGCCGTCGTCGAGGCGCCGTGCCCGAT
>JBAVOG010000046.1:0-4684 GCA_049691875.1 Burkholderiales bacterium
CTCCCAGCGCGCCTCGGCGGCGCGCGCCGCCGCCTGGGCACCATCGGTATCCACGATGCAGAACGCGTTGATCTGCGCGTTCACGGCGGCAATACGCGCGAGAACCGCGCGCGTCACCTCCACCGGCGACAGCTCACGTGCGCGATAGCGCGCGACCAATTCGGCCGCGCTCAGATAGCCGAGTTCCAGGTCCATGCAGAAGCTCCCTCGTCAAGCTTGCCACAACGGCACGCCACGTCGCTGTGTGACCCAGGTTCCGGACGAATTGAACTCCGTGCGCGTAGTCTCCATCTCGTGAACAGCACATCCTGATTGGAGCACGACATGAAAGTAGAACACGCTACCCAGGCCGACTTCGGCGCCAAGGTCCTGCAATCCGAGACCCCGGTGCTGGTGGATTTCTGGGCCACCTGGTGCGGACCCTGCCTCGCCGTGGCGCCGACGCTGGACGCACTCGCCGCCGAACAGGCCGGCAAGCTCAAGATCGTGAAGGTGAACGTGGACGAGGAGCGAGCGCTGGCCGGCGCATTTCAGATCCGCTCGATTCCGACCATGATCCTCTTCAAGGACGGCAAGCCGATCGACGCCGCCATGGGTGCCATGCCCAAGCCCATGCTCGAAAAATTCGTCGGGCGGCACCTGCAGTGAATTTATCCAAGAACCGGAGTCCAGCAATGAAAATGAGCACCGAACGCATCATCCGCATCTTCGCGGGCGCAGTGGTCCTGACCTCGCTCGCGCTCGGCTATTACCACAGCCCGTACTGGTACTGGTTGACGGCCTTCGCCGGATTCAACCTGTTTCAGAGCGGATTCACCGGGTTCTGCCCGCCCGAAACCCTGCTGCGCAAATGCGGCATGCAACGCTCCGGCACTGCAGACAGCCTATCCAGAAAATAACGCCAGCGATCCATGAAGGCTGGCAAAGCCCTTGCGCGTGATAGCGGAGGGGATCTACAAGGGGGCTTGCCCCCTTGGTCGAATTGGGGGATATACAAGGGGCCCCCCTTGTTCGTGGAAAAGCTTTCTGACGCGCCCGTTGAGGTCGTGTATCGAAGCCACCTGCCCGCGCATTGATGACGACCTGTCATAGGCCCAGCATCGTCCCGATGCGGGTGACGTAGTCGCCGACCTTCACGGCGTCGTCGATCAGTTCGTCGCCCGCGCGATGCAGGAGATCGCGGACGTTCTCGAGGCCCGAGTGCACTTCGCGACTCGCCGGCTCGGGCGAGCGCAGCGCGGTGCGCAGCTGGTCGACCTCGCTTCGCAACGTGGCGATGTCGCTGGAACCAGCGCGCACCTTCGCGAGATCCTTCTCCAGCGCGTCGACCAGGCGCGTCACCTCGTCGAAGTTGACTCCTGAGGACCGATCGTTCCGTTCCGTGCTCATTCGCTCGCCTTCCAGCCGTACGCGGGCATCACTCTCCGCTGACCATTGCATTCTAAAACCTATCGGGCATTTCCGCGCGGACGCGGATGCGGCCTGCCTTAGAATCGCGTCTGGGCCGGGGATGACTCCGCTTCAATTCGCGGCAATATCGCAACGACAACCGAGGACGACGGCGCTATGGCACATGATCTGACAGCCGACCGTCTCGCGATCCGCGAGACGGTCGAGAACTGGGTACTTTATCGCGATGCCGGCGACTGGGAACGATTTCGAGCCGTCTGGGACAAGGACGGATGGATGACCGCGACCTGGTTCCAGGGTACGGCAGCGGATTTCATCGCTATGAGCCGCGAGGGCTTCGAGAAGGGAATCGTATTCTTGCATTTCCTCGGCGGATGGACGTGCGACATCGCCGGCGAGCGTGCGATCTCGCAGACCAAGATGACGATCAGTCAGCGCGGACTCGCGGAAGGGGTGCTGGTGGATGTCGTTTGCACGGGACGCTTCTACGACTTCTTCCGGAAACGCGATGGCCGCTGGGGCATCGTGCGCCGGCAACCGATCTACGAGAAGGACCGTCTCGATCCAGTGGATCCGTCGGCGACGCTCAAGCTGGACCCGGCCCGCCTTGCGAAGTTTCCCGAAGGTTATCGGCACCTCGGGTACCTCCAGTCGGCGGTCGGATTGAACGTCAAGAATAATCTGCCCGGGTTGCGCGGGCCGGAGGTGGCCAAGCTCTACGCCGAGGGCAAAGCGTGGCTCGAGGGATCGGCGCGCCCGGGCGAGCCGCTCTGAGGCACGCACGGGCGCGCCTCCGCGGGTTCCGAGCACTGCAGAGATCATGCAGAATTGCGTCGGCCGTGCCGGCACAATCCATCGGGGAGACGGGCATGCACTTTTCGAAGACGGATCTGATTCGCAGCGCAGGGTGGGTTGCGCTTGCGGGCGGTATCGCATTCGGGCTCGCGGCCTGCAGCAAGGAGGAGCCGCCCAAGGCCGTGCAGCCCGCAGTCGCGCCCCCGGCAGCTCCGCCCGAAGCCAAGGCCGGCGAGATCCGGACCGAGCCGAGCGAGCCTGCGCCGATGCCGAAGATGGATCCGAATGCGGAGCTCGCCGGCAAGGTCAAGTCGGCGCTCCGCGCGGCCCCGGGACTCGAGGCGCTCGCGGTCGACGTCGTCGCCGCGGAAGGCGCCGTGACGATGTTCGGCACGGCGGACACGCGCGAAAGTATCGATAAGGCGGGAAAAGTTGCTTCCGGCGTGCCCGGCGTGAAATCGGTTCAGAACAAGATCGTCGTGGTGCGTGGGTCCTGATCCACCCTCGCACCCCTTCGCCCCTCTTCGCATCCGCCGTCTGCGAAGCTCGTTCGGCGCCCGTCAGGCGCGATCATTCGCGGTTTCGGGAACGCGCGGCATCTCGGCGTAGTTCTCGCCACCCCAATCGGGCGCTTCTTCGACACCGAAGAAGTTGAGCTCGATCACCAGCCCATCGGGATCCTTGATGAAAGTCTGGAACAGCTTGAATTCGGGAAGATAGCGGTTACGCCGCTCGATGCCCTTCGCCTCGAGATGCTTCTGCAGCTTCTCGTGGTCGGTGGCGAGGAACGCGATGTGATCCACCACGCCCGAGTTGTCGCTCGCCGACTTGGGCGTCGTGCCCAGGTAGTAGAGCTCCTGGTTGGGCACGCCGGCCGGACCCATGTGAACCTGGATCTTGCCGCCCACGCCGAGCCAGTAGCCCGGGAACGGGAAATCGGGCCGCGGCATCACCTCGAAGCCCAGGATGTCGCAGTAGAAATTCTTGGTGCGCTCCAGGTTGTTCGCGCGCACGAAATAGTGGTTCAGTTCGGTGACCGGCATCTGGCTTTCTCCTTGCTGAGTCCCTGCATTGTCGTATGTTCGATGGTAGCCCCGCGGGCGCTTCGCGCCAAGTCGCACTGCGGAGTCGCCCGGAAACTCGACCGCTCCAGCTAGTGCAAACGCGTTTCGACCCAGTTCCGGATGGCGGCGCCGATCTCGTCCGGGGAATCCTCGTGCACGTAGTGGAGGCCACGGACCGTGACTTCGGTCTGATTCGGCCATGCGCGACAGATCTCGCGGTGCCTGCCGACCAGCACCGCACCGGGTTCCGCATTGATGAACAGCTTGGGAATCTGGCTGGCACCGAGCCAGGCGCTGTTCCGCTCGATGATCGCGAGGACATCGGCCGGCTCGCCTTCGATGGGCAGCTCCCGCGGCCAGGCGAGGGTCGGCCGGCGATCCTCGCCCGGATTGCGGAAAGGCCGGCGATATTCGTCCATCTCCACCTCGGTCAGCTTGCGCATGACCATCGCAGGCAGGATCCGCTCGACGAAGAAATTCTGCTGCAGGACGAGCTCCTCCCCTTCCGGGGAGCGGAATCGCCGGAAGAGCGCCTGCACCTCGGGGGGCCACTGGTCCCAGCCGAAATTCCCGACCAGCGCCTGGACGTAGGCGATCCCCCGCACGGCTTCCGGGTGATGGTAGGCCCATGTAAATCCGAGCTGGGAACCCCAGTCGTGCACGACGAGCGTGACGTTTCGGTCGATTGCCAGACTTTCCAGCAGACCGTCGATATAGCGCTGGTGCTCGACCAGCCGGTAGGAGCCTGGCCCGGAATCCGCGAGCTTTTCCGAATCGCCCTGCCCGATGTTGTCGATCGCAATGCACCGTCCGAGCCCTTCCAGATGAGGGATGACGTTGCGCCACATGAACGAAGAGGTGATGTTTCCGTGCAGAAAGACGATCGGGGCACCCTGCCCGGCTTCGACGTAGGCCATGCGCTTGCCCAGAACCGTTGCATGACGCTTGGCGTAGCGCATCGTCGGGTTGGGTGAACTGCCTGGACCACTCATGGGTCAAGCATACCGCGGTTGCTCGCGGCATCGCGCCAATGGTTCGAGACTCTTGTAGTTTCAGCCACTTGCCTCGGACGCGCGCCCCGTCACAATTGCACGGCGGAATGCCGCACCGCTGCGGGTCGGCGTATTCCCGGACGCTTCGCCGCATGCTACCGTTCTGGCACGATACGGGTGCGGTCCTGCAGCTCGGGTTCCGCTTATGCTTCGAATCGCAACGTGTGCGGATGGGAACCTTGAACTTTTCTCCTCGAATGGCACTCTCTCTCCGAGGGAAGCGGGCAGGTTATCGTCGGTCAACCGGATGGGCCGGGTGTGAGAAGAGCAGCGCTCTATAGCAGTTCCCGCAAGCCGCGGACCGCGGTGCCGTCGCAACACGCTCGCGCACCCGCCGAAGCTTCTGCACCGCCGGCGGTCGAC
>JBAVOG010000047.1:0-2137 GCA_049691875.1 Burkholderiales bacterium
GGTCCGATTCGATCTGGCTGTTGCGCAGCAGCAGGAACGCCATGAAGCGCTGCGACATCTCGGGATGGTCGTGGATGGCCCGGACCATCGTCTCCGCCTCGACCCGGATCAGCGTGGCCTCGGTCGAGGCGCGGGCCGAGGCCAGGTAGACCGGCTGGCCGCCCAGGCATCCTTCGCCGACGAAACTGCCGGGACCCAGCATGGCGACGACGCGCTCCTTGCCCGCGCTCGAGACGACGCTGAGCTCGATGCGGCCCTGCTGGATGTAGTATACGGCGGTGCATTTGCCGCCCTGGCGGAAGACGTAGCTCTTGGCCCTGTAGGTGGCGACCGTCCGGCCGATGCCGACCGTGGTCAGGAACCGCTCGGCATCGAAATCTTCCGGCGGTCTCCTGATCTTCCTTCTTGCGCCCGCCCCCCGGACCTTGGCGTGGTTCGTTGACTTTGCCTTGCCGCTTGCTGGCATTCACTCCTCTCCCAGGCACTTGCCGATACCGATGAGGATCCTGCCGCACTGTCCAATAGTCTTACTGCGTCATAAGCGTAATGGCGTACGTCTTTCGGGGCGAGCGCGGCAGCAAGGACATCGCGGCAAGGTCGCGACGAGAGCGTCGATCAATCGTCGGCGCATGGTGGCGATGGAGTTCGGGATGTGCCGCTCAGGCCGCAGGGGCGGCGCCTCGGGGTCGGTAATGGTTGGGAACGGCAGGTTGCGGGAAGAGCGAGGCGTAGCGAGTTGCCGAGGGGGGAATCGTCTCGCGCTCGGAGATCAGGAAACCGTAGGCGGCGATGCAGAGCGTGGCGTGATGATGAAAGCCGCGCCAGCCGCGCCCCTCGAAGTGTCCGAGGCCGAGTTCCTGCTTGAGCTCCTGGTAGTCGCGCTCGATGCGCCAGCGCAATTTGGCGAGATCGACCAGACGGGCAAAGCCGATGTTCTGCGGCAAGGTCGACAGCCAGTACTTTGTCGGCTCCGTCTCGCCCTTGGGCCATTCGATCAGCAGCCATTCCTCCGGCCACGGCTCGCTGCGCTCGAAGTCACGGTGGGCGATACGGATGCGCAGGCGGGCAAAGCGCGACCTGAGCGGCTCATTGGTGCCCTCCCGCCAGGTGATCGTCCGCCAGGCCCTGGGCGGAAGGCCGAAGGCAAGGTCCTTGACCTTGACCGGCTGATGCTCGCCATCGCGGCGCAGGCGCTTGGCCGGCTGGCCACGGCCCGGCGTCGAGGCCTTGGGGGGCAACGGCCCCGTGCCGGGTGCCCACACCGTGGTGTTCGACAGAATGCCGGCGACATAGGGCAGACCGAGCGCCGTGATCTCCGTGCGCAGACTGCTGTGAACCCCGTAGCCCGCATCCATCAGCACGGGCCCACGCGGCAGCCCCGCCGCATGGGCGGCACGGATCTGATCGAGCGCGATCTCGGGCTTGGTCTGAAAGCCGATCTCCTCGGGCACGCCGGCCTTCTTGCGACGAGCCGCGTCCGATGCCCAAGCCTCTGGAAGATACAGCCGATAGCCGACCGGCAGGCTGCCGTCGGCGTTGGCCAGCGACAGCGACACCGCGACCTGGCAATTGTCCTGCTTGCCCAACTGGCCGCAATACTGCCGCGCCACCCCCACCGAATGCGTGCCCTTCTTGGGAAACCCCGTGTCGTCGATGATCCACGCCTCGATCGGCCCATGCCGCTCGATCGCAGGCAGAACCATCTGCCGCACCTTCCTCAGCACCTTCTCGTCCGACCAGCCGCCCTCGCCGACAAAATGCAACAGCGACTGATGCTGCGCCGCCGTCCGCTGCGGCGCCGTCACCGCCGCCATCGGCTCCACGCTCTTGCGCTCGCCGGGCATCAGCAGTCCAACGCAATAATCCCGCAACGGCTTGGCCCGATCGGCGTGCCCGATCACACTCACAAGCCCTTCGACATAGGCCGAAAACCGGCCCGCGCTGCTCGCCTCTCCAAGACCCATCCCAGCCCTCGCTCGCTGAAAATGAATCCTCTAAGAATACCTCAGCTCCTGCACCGATACCCTGTGGCCTTCTGACTCAGTAAGAATAGAGCCTATCCTTGGCAAGGACATTCGGGCATTGGTGGTCAGTCATCCTTGCTATGTAGACTATGGAATACCACTCCGTTTGGCCT
>JBAVOG010000048.1:0-2370 GCA_049691875.1 Burkholderiales bacterium
TACTGCCCGTACACCGTCACCTGCTGCCGCGCGCTGAGATTGTGGATCCACTGCGCGGTTCCGCCGAGCGAGCGGCGATACTGGGAGTTGTCGACCTGAAAGCTCTGGCCCTGCGCAAGGGCCACGAGCGCGTTCGGACCGCGATTCCAGCGCACGCCCGCGCTCAAGTCGATGGTGCCGGTGTTGAATTGCGTGTGCTCGAAGTTGAACTTCCCGGCGTATGCCGCGTTGCCGAGCAGCCACCACTCTTGGTTGATGGCGTGACTCAGCGACCCGCCTGCTCCGACGCCCGCGAATCCGGCGGGCAGTTGCGTGCCGAGCGGATTGATCTGACCCAGTGCACCACCGAGCGCGGGGATCGCGATCAAGTTGTTGTTGGTCGCGCTGTTGACGTTGCTGTCGTAGCCGACCGCGGCCTCGAGGTACGCGCTCAGGAACGTCTGTTGCGGCGTAAGCTGTGTGAGGTACTTGTCGATCGTCCCGCGCGCCGTTTCGGGCAGTTCGCGGCTCTCGCTCACGGTCTTGAATTCGCGCCGCGCGTTTTCCTTCTCGCCGAGCACGAAATAAGCACGCGCGATCTCGGCCCGCGCCTGCAAGTGATTGGGGTCGACCGCGAGCACGCGTTCGAGGGCGAACACTGCCTGCTGCGCGTCGCCGGCATCCAGGGCGGCAATGCCGAGCAGGTAGTCGAATTCCACTTCGCCGGCACGCTGGGACTGCAGCGGGAGCAGCAGCTGGTAGGCTTCGCGTGGCTTGCGCTCGTCGAGAAGTTTCTTCGCCTGATCAAGTACTTGATCGGCGAATACCGGTGTCGCGGCACACAACAAGAAGATGAGCCCCAGCGCTGTGAGCGCTGTTCTTTTAATGCTCATCATCCCCTCCAATCAATAGCTTAGTGGTACATCTTAATACCATTGATGAGGTATTGCCAAGGTCCTTCGGGGTGTGCCCGACGGCCTCGGGAGGGGCCCGGGGAGGGGGGCGAGGAGGCAGGGCGGGAGAGGGCGGACGCTGTCCGCGGGATCGATCTAGGTCTCGAAGAACTCGCGTACCCGGTCCATCCAGGACTTGGCGCGCGGATTGTGTCGCTCGCTGTTTTCCTGGGTGACGGAGTCGAATTCGCGCAGCAGCTCTTTTTGTCGTGCCGTGAGGTTCACGGGCGTCTCGACCACGACGTGACAGAAGAGGTCGCCGGGCGAGGCCGACCGCACCCCCTTGATGCCCTTGCCGCGCAGCCTGAACACCTTGCCGCTCTGCGTTTCGGCCGGGACCTTGATCTTCGCGGAGCTGTCGAGCGTCGGGATCTCGATCTCGCCGCCGAGGGCCGAGGTGACGAAGCTCACCGGCATCTCGCAGTGCAGATCGTCGTGCTCGCGCGTGAATACCGCGTGCGGTTTCACGTGCAGCTGAACATAGAGATCGCCGGGCGGCCCGCCGTTGGTGCCGGCCTCGCCTTCTCCGGCGAGCCGGATGCGGTCGCCCTCGTCGACACCAGCCGGGATGCGCACCGAGAGCGTCTTGTGCGCCTTGACGCGCCCCGCCCCGTTGCAGGTCTTGCAGGGATCGGGGATGTGCTTCCCGGATCCATGGCAGCGCGGGCACGTCTGCTGGATCGAGAAGAAGCCCTGCTGCATGCGGACCTGGCCGTGGCCCTGGCAGGTGGGACAGGTCGCCGGCTCGGTGCCGGGCTTCGCGCCGGTGCCCTTGCACGTCTCGCAGGGCTCGGCGGTCGGGATGCGAATTTTCGTCTCGGTGCCGCGCGCTGCCTGCTCGAGCGTCACTTCCAGGTTGTAGCGCAGGTCCGCGCCGCGGAACACGGTCGAGCGCTGACGTCCGCCGCCGAAGATGTCGCTGAAGATGTCGCCGAAGGCATCGGAGAAGTTGTCGAAGCCGCCGCCGCGGAACCCGCCGGCGCCGGCGGCGGGGTCTACGCCCGCGTGGCCGAACCGGTCATACGCCGCGCGCTTTTGCTCGTCGCAGAGAACCTCGTAGGCTTCCTTTGCTTCCTTGAACTTGTCCTCGGCATCGCTGTGGCCCTGGTTGCGATCAGGGTGATGCTTCATCGCGAGCTTGCGATAGGCCTTCTTGATGGTCTCCTCGTCCGCGTCGCGGTTGACGCCCAAGACCTCGTAGTAATCCCGCTTTGCCATCTATCGTCTGAGGAGTGGTGGAGTGAGGAGGTGTAGCAAAGAGACGGAAGGACACGAACAGGAGGAAACCGGCTGGTTTCCTCCCGTTACCGTCCTTCCCGCTAAATCCACCTGCCGTTCGAACGGTTTGTTATTCAGTCACTTCTGGTCTTTGACCTCGGTGAATTCAGCGTCCACGACATTCTCGTCCGCCTTCTGCCCGCCGGGCTGCGCTCCCGCG
>JBAVOG010000049.1:0-2827 GCA_049691875.1 Burkholderiales bacterium
GCCGCTCGCGCTGCGCCGCCGCGATCCTCACCAGCGCTTCGCGCCGTGCGGCGATGGGCTGCAGCCGTTCCTTCATGGGCGCGTCAGGCGATCGTGGTCCTTGGCGAGCTCTTCGAGCGTCGCCTGAAACAGGCGCGGACGCGCCTTCGCCCGCGCGACGAATCCGTAGACCGCCACGGCGGCGGCTACGACCGACGCTACCGCGATCCCGGTCGCGACCAGCACGCGGTGCGTGTCCCAGAAGGCGACCACGAGCGCGAGCGCGCACAAGAGAAGTGCCGACGTGGCGACGAACACCGCGGCGACGCCCCACAAAAGCACCGAGACGATACGCTCTCCCTGCTCCTCGAGCTCGGTGCTGAGGAGGTCCAGCCGGGTGTGCGCGAGAGCGACCAGCGTACCAAGGGCGCGCCGCAGCGAGGCGAACACGCCCATGCGCGCCTCCCCGCCTTCTGGCGCCTGCTCGGGAGCACCCATGCGGTTGGGTTACTTGCGCCCGATGAGGAAACCCATCAGCACGCCGAGCCCGGCTGCCACGCCGATCGCAGACCACGGGTTCTCGTGGACGTATGCATCGGTCGCCTTGGCCGCCTCGCGCGAGCGCTCGCCAATCCTCGTACCGGCCGCCGCGATGCGCACCTTCGCCGCATCCACCGAGGCTTGGGCGCGCACGCGCGCCGCGGCGACTTTCTCGCCCGCCTGACCCGCGGTCGCCTTCAGCAGTTCTTCTGCATCGCTGACCACGACCTTCAGGTCCTCGAGGAGTTTGTCGGTCGTCACTTGCTTCATGGTGTTCTCTGGTAGCTCGGTCATGGCGTCGGTTCCCTGTCTAGCATTCAACACAGGCTGGGTTCACCGGACTACGATAACCGTGATCGCGGAGCCCGGTTTGAGCCAGATCAATCTCCAAACCGGACCGGTGCGATGCGCGACAACCAGGACCGCGCGCAGTTGCATTGCGCCCAATCGTGTAGTCTTTAATAGCGCACAGACGCGCGATCAGCACCACGTTACACCTTCCAGTAAGAGCATTACGATGATATTCGTCGCCAACACCTTTGCTCCACGGCAAGCATGCCCTGGCCGTCCCTCTCAGTGCATCGTCGCCGGCCACCGGGCCGGGGAGGTTCCATTGCCGTGAAAGCGCTTCTGCTCAAGTACTGGGATCGCGTTCGTTCCAGCTTCTGGTTCATTCCCGCGCTCATGACCGGCGCGGCGATCGCGTTGGCCTTTGCGACGGTTGCCCTGGACGAGGCGGTGACGGACCGTTGGCTGGAGACCCAGGGCTGGGCGTACACCGGGGGCGCGGAGGGGGCCAGCCTGGTGCTGGGCACCATCGCCGGGTCGATGATCACCATCGCAGGGGTCGTCTTCTCGATGACCCTGGTCGTCCTGTCACTCGCCTCGTCGCAGTTGGGGCCCCGCCTGCTGCGCAACTTCATGCGCGACACCACCAACCAGTTGGTGCTCGGCACGTTCGTCGCCACGTTCGTTTATTGCCTGCTCGTCCTGCGCACGATCCGCCGCGCCAGCGAGTTCGCCTTCGTCCCCCACCTGTCGGTGACCATCGGGGTGCTGTTCGCGCTCGTCAGCCTGGGGGTGCTGATCTATTTCATCCATCACGTTTCCGTTTCCATCCAGGCCGACGAGGTCGTCGCGCGGGTCGGCAGCGAGCTGATCCAGGGAATCGACCGCTTGTTCCCGCAACAAATGGGCCACGCAGCACCGCACCCGGCCGGCGTGCAGCCCGGCACCAGGCCACCCGACGAGTTCGACGGCGAAGCCCGTCCCATCGGCGCGGCTGGAGACGGCTACCTCCAATACGTCGACGCGGATGCCTTGATGACGCTAGCGACCGACGAGAAAGTGCTGCTCCGCCTGGAGCGGCGGCCCGGACAATACGTCGTCATGGGTTCCCCGCTGGTGATGATCTGGCCCGGGGACCGGGTCACCGAACCGCTCGAAAGACGGGTAAATTCCGTCTTCATCCTGGGCCACCAGCGGACCGCGGGCCAGGATATCGAGTTCGCCATCCACCAGCTCGTCGAAATTGCGGTGCGGGCGCTCTCGCCCGGCATCAATGATCCATTCACGGCGATCACGTGCGTGGATCGATTGGGGTCCGCGCTGCATCGCCTGGCGCAGCGGGACATGCCCTCCCCGTATCGCCTTGACGAGCACGATCACCTGCGGGTGATAGTGCCTGCCGTCACGTTCCCGGGGATCGTGGACGCGGCGTTCAACCAGATCAGGCAATACGCGCGCTCGAGCGCAGCCGTGACCGTCCGTCTGCTGGAAACGATCGCCGTGATCGCAGGGGCCACGCACCGACCGGAGGACCGGGCCGCGCTGCACCGCCACGCCGAGATGATCTCCCGGGGGGCGCGCGAGGGATTGCCGGAGGACGGAGATCGCCGAGAGGTGGAAGAGCGTTACCAGATAGCAAGTCGAGCGCTCCGGGAACCGGGAACGCTGCACCACTGAGCATGCGGTCCTGTATTGGATGTCATCTTGTCCGATTCGAAAATCGTGGTCTACGGCGCGATCGCTGCGAACAGCGCCATCGCGCTGACCAAATTCATCGCCGCCGGGATCACCGGGAGCTCCGCGATGCTGTCCGAAGGTATCCATTCAATTGTGGATACCGGCAACGGCGTGCTCTTGCTCGTCGGCATGAAGCTGAGCAAGCGGAAAGCCACGCCCGAGCACCCCTTCGGACACGGCAAGGAGCTCTATTTCTGGAGCCTCATGGTCGCGGTGCTCATTTTCGGGCTCGGCGGCGGGATATCCGCCTACGAGGGCGTGCTGCACATGCTCCGTCCGGAGC
>JBAVOG010000050.1:0-3892 GCA_049691875.1 Burkholderiales bacterium
TGCGGAAACAGGTCGTAGGTCCGCCGCAGCAGCGCCTCGCAACGCTCCGGTCGGAGTTCGGTGTCATAGCCGGCGAGCTCCGCGGTGCCCGCGACGCGCAACCGCGCGCCCAGTCGCGTGAACACGAGCTTCGCCGCCTCGTCCGTGAGACTCACGCGCGGCGCCTCATCGGCTTCTTCGAGGGGTATCGTGATCGAGTAACCCTTCACGGGGTAGACCGGGATCGATACGCCGACGCGATCGAGGACCAACGGGCTGTAGCTCCCGAGGGCCACGACATAGGCATCCGCCGTTACCGACTCCTCGGCGCCGTCGTGCACGTCGTGCACGATCACGCTTGCGAGCCGACCGTGCTCCGTCTCGAGGCGCTCCACGGAACATCCATACCGGAACCGGACCCCGTGACCCTCTGCGAGCGCCGCAAGCGACTGCGTGAACTTGTGGGCGTCGCCGGATTCGTCCGACGAGGTGAACGTTCCGCCCGCGAGACGCTCGCGCACGTGCGCGAGTGCGGGCTCGATCGCCACGCACTCGGCGGGCGTCTTGACGTCCGGCTCGCACCCGAACTCGAGAAGTGTCTTCGCGTGACGCGCAGCGCGCTCGAAGTCGTGCCGATCGGTGTGGAAGTGCAGTATGCCGCGGGCCTCGTGCTCGTAGCGGATGCCGGTCTCGGCGCGCAAGCGTTGCAGCTCCGTGCGGCTGTAGAGCGCCAGCGCCAGGATCTCGCGCGTGTTGGTGCGCGTTCGCCACGGCAGGCACTCGACGAGAAAGCGCAGTCCCCAGGCCCACTGGCGCGCGTCGGCGCGCATGCGGAAGAGCAGCGGCGCATCCTCGCGCCCCAGCCAGCGCAGGATCTTGCCCGGCGCCGAGGGATTCGCCCAGGGCACGGCGTGGCTCACCGAGATCTGGCCGCCGTTCGCGAGACTGGTCTCGAGCCCCGCGGCGCCCTGGCGGTCGATGACCGTCACCGCGTGACCAGCGCGCGCGAGATACCACGCGCTGGCCGTGCCGACGACACCTGCTCCCAGGACGACGACTCTCATGATCGATACCGAATATTTCTTTGAACTAGTGTCGCGTTCCTGGGATCACAAACCTAGTCCGATCGCACGCCATCTGAGAAGTTCGACTCGCGTCGAGTGCGCACGTTCACGCAGGATTCCGGAAGAAAGCATAGCCCACGGCAATGACGATGTCATGACGTTTCATGCAAGTGCCGGATTCGGATCCGGAAATGAAAATCCCCGCTGAAGCGGGGATTTTTGAGGAAGAAGTGGTTGCTTCTCTAGCAACGATCCTGTCGTGAACTGACGACAGTCACTTTCCCGGCCATGCGACGACTTTCTGGCGTTGCTCGCCGAGCCCCTGGATGTAGAGCTGCATCACGTCCCCGGGCTTCAGCCAGCGGGGCTCGGGCTTCATGCCCATTCCGACGCCTGGCGGCGTGCCCGTCGCGATGATGTCGCCGGGGAGTAGCGTCATGAACTGGCTGCAGTAGGAGACGATCTTCGCGACACCGAAGATCATCGTGCGCGTGTTGCCGACCTGCATGCGCTCGCCGTTCACGTCGAGCCACATGTCGAGCGTCTGCGGATTCGGAATCTCGTCGGTGGTCACCAGCCACGGGCCGATCGGGCAGAACGTGTCGGCGCTCTTGCCCTTGGTCCACTGCGGACCGCGCTCGAGCTGGAAGTTCCGCTCGGATACGTCGTTGATGATGGTGTAACCCGCGACATGGTCGATGGCCTTTTCCTCGGGAACGTACTGCGCCTTGGCCCCGATTACCACCGCGAGCTCGCATTCCCAGTCGAGCTTGGTCGACGCCTTGGGCTGGATCACGTCGTCGTTCGGCCCGGTGATGCTGGTCGTCGCTTTCATGAAGATGATGGGCTCCGACGGGATCTGCATTCCCGCCTCGGCCGCGTGATCGGAGTAGTTGAGCCCGATCGCGACCACCTTGCTGATGCCGGTGTAGGGCACCCCGACGCGCGGCTCGGTCTTGATCAGCGGCAGCGATTCCGGCCGGATCTTGCGCAGTTTCGCCAGGCCCTTCGGTGAGATCGTATCCTGGTCGATATTCGCCAGGCCGGTCACCGAAAGATCGCGCAGCATCCCCTGCGAATCGATCATCCCGGGCTTCTCGTAGCCGTTCTTGCCCCAGCGGCATAGTTTCATCTTGCTTTCTCTCCTGCTCGAGCGAGTTCATGGTCGGCGGCGCGCAGCGCCGTCCGGCGGAAACCGGCCAGTGGCGCCACATGAAGCGCCGAAAACTGAACAAGGGGGGCTGCAACAGAAACGCACGGTTGCGACCGGCAGCCGGCCCGCCGGCGCGTCGACGAGCGACAAGAAAACCGGCGGCTTCCCCCTTGTTTTTAGGCTCCGTTTCAGCCGTAACGCGGAATTATAGCGACACATGCCGCCCGATTCACCCCCGATTCGTCCCTACTGTCACGGGCTTGCGGCTGGCGGCCCCCCGAAAGGGCCCCTGCGAGTTGCAGATTCAGGGCACAACGTATACATTATTGTATCCGCTGTGGGGTCGCACGCCTCGTATTCGGCTGCCTTCCATCCCCTATTAGAGTTCCGTATGAGTGCCACTGCGCAGGTTTTCGACGGTTCCATTCCGCTGAGCGAGCTCGGGCGCATCGGGAACGGGCTCTCCCGGCCCGAATGCGTCCTGGCCACCGAACGTGGCGAGCTCTTCGCGGCCGATTGGCGGGGGGGCGTCGCGCAAGTGTGGCCGGACGGCTCGCAAACGCTCTATCGCGGCGAGCTTCCCGGCGGGCGCCCGCTGCGGCCGAACGGCATCGCGCTCCGTCCGGACGGTTCGTTCCTTATCGCCCACCTCGGCGAGGAACTCGGCGGCGTCTACGAGCTCCGGCGCGACGGCACGGTACAGTCCATCCTCGAGGAAATCGATGGCGATCCGCTTCCGCCCACCAATTTTGCCCACGAGGACGCAGAGGGGCGCATCTGGGCGACGATCAGCACCCGACAGGTGCCCCGCGCGGCCGACTACCGTCCGGACGCGGCCAGCGGATTCATCGTCGTCGCCGACCGGCGTGGAGCCCGCATCGTGGCGGACGGCCTGGGTTACACCAACGAGGCGCTCGTCAGTCCGGACGGCCGGTTTCTCTATGTCAATGAAACGTTCGGACGCAAGCTGACTCGCTATCGCATCGGAACCGATGGCGCGCTCTCTCACCGCGAGACGGTGACGACGTTTGGCAAGGGCACTTTTCCCGATGGGCTCGCGTTCGATTGCGAGGGCGCGGTGTGGATCACGAGCATCGTGTCCAACCGGGTGATCCGGGTCGCGGTCGACGGCTCCCAGCAGGTCGTGCTCGAGGACGCGGATACGGCGCACGTCGACTGGGTCGAGGATGCATTTCTCGCCGGCACGATGGGTCGTCCGCATCTCGACCACGCGGCCGGGCGCAGGCTCAAGAACATTTCCAGCCTGGCGTTCGGCGGAGCCGACCTGCGGACCGCTTATCTCGGCTGCTTGCTGGGCGATGCGATCACGTCGTTTCGTGTCCCGATCGCGGGACATCCCCCCGTGCACTGGCGCTACCCGGTGTCCCAATGAGCACCAGCGGCCGCGATACGCGTGACGAGCGCAGCACAAGACGCTGGCCGGTCCCGCACGAAGGCGCTTTCGGTGCCCGTGAATCGGCTCAGCCGACTTCGCCACATGCAAGCTCGCGGGTGGAAGCCACCTATCAGCGGTTGCGTGCGCAGATACTCGACAACACGCTGCCGCCCGGATTCCGCGCCCTCGAGCAGGAGTTGGCCGACCGGCTCGGCATCAGCCGCACGCCAGTGCGCGAGGCGCTCATTCGCCTCGAGAAGGAGGGTCTGGTCGAAGTGATCCCCCGCCACGGCATGCAGG
>JBAVOG010000051.1:0-8578 GCA_049691875.1 Burkholderiales bacterium
CTCCTCGTGCTCGGCGCCGCGCCTTACACGCACCGCGCGCCGTCGACCTCGACGCACACGCCGCTCACCATCGCCGCTTCGTCGGAAGCGAGGAACAGGCAGGCATTCGCGACGTCGAGCGGCGTCGAGAAGCGTCCGAGCGGAATCGTCGCGAGAAAGCGCGCCTTGGCTTCCGGCGTGAGCGCGCCGCCGGCGAAATCGGCCGATAGTGCGGTCTCCGGGCTGAACACCGGATTCACGCAGTTGACGCGAATCTTGTCGGGCCCGAACTCGGCGGCCATCGATTTCGACATGATGATCACGGCGCCCTTCGAGCTGTTGTAGATGGTGAGCCCGGGCCGCGGGCGCACGCCGGCGGTCGAGGCGATCTGCACGAAGCATCCGCCGCCCTGCTTGCGGAACATGGGGATGCAGTGCATTGCCGAGAGGTAGATGCTCTTCACGTTCACCGCATAGGCCCGGTCGAACTCCGCCTCCGTGCATTCCAGCAGCGGCTTGTTGCGATGTGTCCAGCCGGCGTTGTTGACGCAGATGTCGATCCGGCCGAACTTTTCGACGGCCTCCCCGACGATCTTTTTCCAGCCCGCACCGGCTGCGACGTCCGCCTGCACGAAGTGCACCGTGCCGCCGGACTGGCGAACGGCGCTCGCCACGCGCTCGCCGGCCTCCGCACTGATGTCGTTGGCGACGACTTGCGCGCCCTCTTCGGCAAAGCGCGCGGCGATGCCCGCGCCGAATCCCGAACCCGCACCCGTCACGATTGCGACCTTGCCTTTCAGTCTCATGGCTCCCCCTTCAGTTCTGGTGCTTGAACGGCGAGCGATCGTTCAGCTCGTCGATGTAGTGCTCGATGCCGCGCGCTTCGCGTGCGAGAAACTCGCCGATGGCGTCGGCAAAGCGCGGGTGACGCAACCAGTGTGCCGACCAGGTCTCGACCGGCAGAAACCCGCGCGAGAGCTTGTGCTCGCCCTGCGCGCCGCCCTCGAAGAGTTGGATCCCCTTTTCGATGCAGAACTCCATCGTCTGGTAGTAGCAGACCTCGAAATGCAGTGCCGGCAGAAACCCGAGCGCTCCCCAGTACCGGCCGTAGAGCACGTCTTCGGTGAACACATTCAGCGCGGCGGCGAAGGGCATGCCATCCCGCTCCGCGATCACGAGCAGGACATTCTCGGGGAGGGTCGCGCCGAGTCGCTCGAAAAACGCCAGATTCAGGTACGGGGTCGAGTAGTGCGCGCGATAGGTGCGGTTGTAGCAGCGTGTGAAGAACACCCATTCGTCGTGCCCGATCTCGCTTCCCACGAGATGCCGGAAATTCATTCCCGCCTCGCGCGCCTTGCGCCGCTCCTGGCGGATCTTCTTTCGCTTCGCGTGAGAGAGCGTCGCCAGAAATTCCTCGAAATCGCGATAGCCCGGATTCTGCCAGTGGAACTGCACGCCACGTCGCAGCATCATCCCGGCGGCTTCCATCGCGCGTGCCTCCGTTTCCGGTGGATACAGCACGTGCAGCGACGAGGTCTGACGCGCGAGTTCCAGCGCGGTGCCGATGAGGAGGGCGCGCGTCGAATCGTCGCGGGCGAGCAGGCGCGGGCCGGTCACGGGAGAGAAGGGGACCGCCGACAGCAACTTCGGATAGTAGGTCAGGCCGTGTCGCTCGTAGGCGTCTGCCCACGCCCAGTCGAACACGTACTCGCCGTAGGAATGCGACTTGAGGTAGAGCGGCATGACCCCTTCGACGCGCTCCTCGCGGGTCACGACCAGGAACTGCGGTAACCACCCCGTCTCCTCGCACGCGCAACGCGTCTCGTGCAATGCAGCGAATATCTCATGACGCAGAAACGGATGGCCCGACGCGAGCGCGTTCCACTCCGTCGCGGGAATGTCCGCAACGCTTTCCACCGCGCGGAGCACGGGCTCGGTTGCTCGCTTCACGCCGGTCCGACGGTAGACAGGACGCGCGCTGGAGCGGGATTGCGAATTGCCCGTACGGCGTGGATGCAGATCGGGAGTCCCCGGATCATGGTCGCGTCATTATTGGGGAACCGGGCGACCGAGACAAGCTGGCAGAGGCGGAGGTTCGGGCCGCCGTTTGCTATACTGATCGCGCCAGAATACTCGGAGCCTGCGGCATGAAGAAGATCGAAGCGGTGATCAAGCCTTTCAAGCTCGATGAAGTGCGCGAGGCGCTCGCCGAGGTGGGCGTCACCGGGTTGACCGTGACCGAAGTCAAGGGGTTTGGCCGGCAGAAGGGCCACACCGAGCTGTATCGGGGCGCGGAATACGTCGTCGATTTTCTGCCCAAGGTGAAGATCGAGGTCGTCGTGACCGACGAGATGGTCGATCGAACGATCGAGGCGATGATCAAGGCCGCGCGCACCGGAAAGATCGGCGACGGCAAGATCTTCGTCACCGGCATCGAGCAGGTCGTACGGATTCGCACCGGCGAGACCAACGAAGCGGCGATTTGAGTCGCGGCGTACACGCCCATCCCCTCCACCCGAGGAGGAGGGGAAACAGCAAAATGCACTAGGCGCGCAGCAGGACCAGCAGCGCGCCGCTCCCGCCCTGTGTCGCCGGTGCCTGGCAGAACGCCAGCACCTCGGAGCGACGCGCGAGCCAGCCGCGCACTCTGCCTTTGAGCACCGGCTCGCGATTGACGGACCCGAGCCCCTTGCCGTGCACCACTCGCACGCAGCGATGGCTCCGTCGCAGACAGCCGCCCAGGAATTCGGTGAGCGCCAGGTGCGCCTCCGGCTGCCGCATGCCGTGGAGGTCCAGCTCGGCCTGAACGACCCAATGGCCGCGACGCAGCTTGCGCAGCGCCTGGCGCGAAACGCCCGCTTGGATGTAGCTCGCTTCTTCGCCCGTCTCGAGCCGCGCGTCCGGATCGAACCCTCCGACGGCGCTTTCCGCCAGCGCGTCGTACTCGTCCAGCAGTGACTGTACGGGCACGGGGGGCAGCGTCTGCCGCCCGAGTCGGTCGTGACGATTGCCGGGGGGAAGCGGCACCGCGTCCCGCACCGCCTCGTAGAAGAGATTGCGGTCCTCGTCGGTGACGCGGGTTTCGCGCGGACGTTTCATGCGGTCCTCGACGCGGCGAGCGCCCGGCGTCAGTGCAGGCTGTCCAGATATTTCTCGGCGTCGAGCGCCGCCATGCAGCCCGTGCCCGCGCTCGTCACGGCCTGGCGGTAGACGTGGTCCTGGACGTCGCCGGCGGCAAACACGCCAGGCACGCTCGTGGCGGTCGCGTTTCCTTCCAGTCCGCCGGCGGTGATGATGTAGCCGTTCTTCATCTCGAGCTGCCCGGCGAAGATCTCGGTGTTCGGCGTATGGCCGATCGCGATGAACACCCCCTGCGCCTCGATAGTTTCGGTGGGGCCGTCCCCGACGGGCTTGATGCGGATGGCGTTCACGCCCTTCGCGTCCCCCAGCACTTCGTCGAGCACGTGATTCCACTTCGTCGTGATGTTCGGCTTCTCGAACAGTTTCTTCTGCATGATCTTTTCTGCCCGCAGGGTGTCGCGACGGTGCACGAGCGTGACCTTGCGGGCAATGTTCGAGAGGTAGAGCGATTCCTCGACCGCCGTGTTCCCGCCGCCGATCACCACCACGTCCTGCCCGCGATAGAAGAAGCCGTCGCACGTCGCGCAGGCCGAGACGCCCTTGCCCATGTAGCGCTTCTCCGACTCGATTCCGAGGTATTTCGCGGATGCGCCGGTCGCGATGATCAGCGCGTCGCACGTGTAAGTGCCGCTGTCGCCTTCGAGGCGGAACGGTTTCTCCTGCAGGTGGACCGTGTGGACCTGGTCGAAAACGATTTCCGTCTCGAATCGCTCGGCATGCTTCTGGAAGCGCTCCATCAGCTCGGGGCCCTGGACGCCCTCCCAATCGGCCGGCCAGTTGTCGACATCGGTCGTCGTGGTGAGCTGGCCGCCCGGGGCGATGCCCGTGATGAGCACGGGGCTCAGATTTGCGCGCGCCGCATAGACGGCCGCCGTGTACCCGGCCGGTCCGGAGCCGAGAATGAGCAGCTGGCAGCGTTTGATCGCGGGTTTGGTGGATGGTGTGGATTGGGCCGACATGGTTCGAAAGTTGCAGGGGAAAGGGGTCTGGGACGTCGAGCACCGATTATATCCTCAGTGCATCGGGGCCCTGGCTAGAGGTTACGTGAGGAAATTGTTGTAAGCGCTTGTTTTATTGAAAATCCAGGTCTATACTACAGACTGGGCGGGAATTTGGCCTTCGCAGCCGGGTGTCGAGATGCGGCCAACGTGCCGGCGCGGAGACCGTAGGCAGCACCGGATTGTCCGGCGAGGTGACGCATGCGCGCTGCAGATGCTGATGGCATGAAGTAGCAACGCGGCAGGTCGTCGACTCGAAAGCGTCACCGGACGATTGTCGCAGTGCAGGCGTACGCAATCGAGCGGGCTCGAGCGTGCGAACGCGCAGTGAGTGCGGGGAAATGAAGGATGCACCATTGAACGTGCATCTCGACCCCGCCTCCGCATGCGGAATCGGTGCCGTCTGCACGCACAGTGTGCGCGAAGTTTTCCGCCTCCTGCGGAGTCGCGAGGCTTCGCGGGTGAATGGCCGGGCTGTTCTGTTACCATAGTCCATCGGGGACGATGGGCGCCGATAGGGGAGAGCGATATGGCGGGTCCTGCCAGTGTTTCAACTCTGTTGCTCCGCAATGTGCCACTGTTCGCGGTGCTGCCGGAAGCCCAGCTGAGCCTGCTCACGCGGGTGGTCGGGCGGAAGTCTTACCCGCGCGGGTCCACGATCATCGCCGCCGGCGATCCGACCGACGCGCTCTACATCGTCATCTCTGGCCGCCTGAAGGTGATGATGAGCGACGACGAGGGTCGCGAGGTCATCCTGGCGATCCTGGGCCAGGGCGAGTTCTTCGGTGAAATGGGGCTCGTCGACGACGAGCCGCGCTCGGCCACGGTCATCGCGATCGAGCCCTGCGAGCTCCTGACCATCGCACGCGCCGATTTCAAGAAGTGCCTGGCCGAGAATTTCGACATCGCGATGGGTGTCATGCGGGGCCTGGTCAAGCGGTTGCGCGAGGCGGACCGGAAGATCGGCAGCCTCGCGCTGATGGACGTCTACGGCCGCGTCGCGCGGCTGCTGATGGAGATGGCCGAGAGCGTGGACGGCCAGATGGTCGTCACGAAGAAGCTCCCCAAGCAGGACATCGCCAAGATGATCGGCGCGTCCCGCGAAATGGTGAGCCGCGTCATGAAAGACCTGCAGACGAGCGGCTACATAGAGGTCCGCGCCGGGGCCATATTCCTGCACGACAATCTGCTCGTGCAGGAGGCGCGCGCCTAAGTACGCTATTGAGAAATTCCGCGTACGCACCCGGGGGGATCTACAAGGGGCGCGCCCCTTGTTCGTCTCGGGGGATATACAAGGGGGCTTTCCCCCTTGTTCGTACATCCGGGTTTTGTCTTGCACACTAGGCGCGTTGCTCGAAGTCTCCGCGGGAGACCTTGTCCGACGCTCTTGCTGATGCACGGCGCGGCGCCGAGGTACCGCTGGCCCCGGACCGCCGCGCCGAGTAGAATCTCTCCCCGGAAAGACCTGCCGGAAGCGTTCCGGCAGGCGCTGTTCCGTATGCATTTCTCGTAAGTTCAACGTGAGAGCGAGCCAGGCCCCGCTGCCCGGAAAAGTTGCTGCGCTCCTGCGCGAATCCCGCTGGATCGTGCTCATCGCCGCGGCGCTCTACCTCGCCCTGATCCTCGTCACCTTCAATCGCGGCGACCCGGGCTGGTCGCACAGCGTCGCGGTCGATCGCGTGCAGAACCTGGGCGGGCGCCTCGGCGCATGGATCGCGGACGTCATGCTGTACCTGTTCGGCATCTCGGCGTTCTGGTGGGTGCTGCTCCTGGTGTACGCCGTGATCTGGGGCTATCGCCGGCTCGATGGCCGGTCCTTGAGCGACCAGCGTCCGTTCGTCATCGCGTTCGGCGGATTCCTGGTGATGATGATCGGCAGCGTGGGCCTCGAGGCGCTGCGGTTCTGGTCGATGAAAGCGAGTCTGCCGCTTGCGCCGGGCGGTTTGTTCGGCTCGGTCATCAGTCAGGTCGCACTCGCCACGTTCGGGTTCACCGGTGCGACGCTGGTCCTGCTGACGCTCTTTGCAGTGGGGATCTCTCTTTTCACCGGCCTTTCCTGGCTGAGGGTCATGGAGGGCATCGGAGCGGGCCTCGAATGGGTCTATACCAAAGCGCTCGAGCTGCGTGAGCGCCGCGCGGACGAGCGGCTGGGTGAACACGCGGCGGAAGAGCGCGACGCGCTCGTGGAGGCGGAGCGTCGCAAGGTCGACGAACACGAGCCGATTCGCATCGAGGCCGCGGTAGCGGGGATTCCGAAATCCGAGCGGGTGATCCGCGAGCGACAGGCCCCGCTCTTCCGGGACCTGCCCGACACTCCGCTGCCGCCGCTCGCACTGCTGGACGAGGTGACAGAAGATCAGGAGGCGATGAGCGCCGAGACGCTCGAGTTCACATCCCGCCTGATCGAGAAAAAGCTGAAGGATTTCGGCATCGAGGTGAGGGTCGTGGCCGCCTATCCCGGGCCGGTCATCACGCGCTACGAGGTCGAGCCGGCCGTCGGCGTGAAGGGGAGCCAGATCGTCAACCTCGTAAAGGACCTTGCGCGCGCCCTCTCGGTGGTGGCAATACGCGTTGTGGAGACGATTCCGGGCAAGTCGTGCATGGCGCTCGAGATCCCCAATCCGCGCCGCCAGTCGGTGCGGCTCACCGAGATCGTCGGCTCGCAGGCCTATCAGGACGTGCATTCGCCGCTCGCACTCGCGCTCGGGAAGGACATCGGGGGGCATCCGGTCGTGGTCGACCTGCAGAAGATGCCGCACCTGCTCGTGGCCGGAACCACGGGGTCGGGCAAATCCGTCGCCTTGAATGCCATGATTCTCTCGCTCATCTACAAGAGCGAGCCGCGCGACGTGCGGCTGATCATGGTCGACCCGAAGATGCTCGAGCTGTCGATCTACCAGGACATTCCGCATCTGCTCGCGCCGGTGGTCATCGACATGAAGCAGGCGGCGAACGCGCTGCAATGGTGCGTGGGCGAGATGGAGCGGCGCTACAAGCTGATGTCCTGGCTCGGCGTGCGCAATCTCTCCGGTTACAACCACAAGATCGCCGACTCCGAGAAGCGCGGCGAAGCCCTCGAGAATCCCGCCACGATCGGCACCGAGAATCCGGTGCCGCTCGAAAAGATGCCCTACATCGTCGTGGTGATCGACGAACTCGCCGATCTCATGCTGGTTGCGGGGAAGAAGGTCGAGGAGCTGATTGCCCGGCTTGCGCAGAAAGCGCGCGCGTCGGGCATCCACCTGATCCTCGCCACGCAGCGCCCATCGGTGGACGTGATCACCGGGCTGATCAAGGCGAACATCCCGACGCGCATCGCGTTCCAGGTCTCATCGAAAGTTGACTCGCGCACGATCCTCGACCAGCACGGTGCCGAGGCACTGCTCGGACAGGGTGACATGCTCTATCTGCCGCCGGGCTCAGGAATGCCGATCCGCGTGCATGGCGCCTTCGTGGCCGATCACGAAGTTCACGAGGTGGTCGACTATCTGAAGAAGCAGGGTGAGCCGGAATACCTGGAAGGGCTCCTCGACATCCCCGAGGAGATGTCGGCGCTCGTCGGAGGGGCCGGCGAGAGTGCCGAATCCGATCCGCTCTACGACCAGGCCGTCGAGATCGTGGTGCGCACGCGCCGGCCTTCGATCTCGCTCGTTCAGCGGCACCTGCGCATCGGCTACAACCGCGCGGCGCGGCTCATCGAGCAGATGGAGCAGGCCGGACTCGTCTCCCCGATGCAGGCGAACGGCAACCGCGAGGTGATCGCTCCGAACCGGGCCGAGGCCTGACCGGCGTCCTCGATCGTCGTGCGGTACCCTGTGGGTCCATGAGGGCTCTCTCACTTTTCCTGCTCGCCGCGCTTTGGACCGGTGCCGCTTGCGCCGGTGCGATCGAGCGCCTCGACCAGTTCATGAGCCGGACGCAGTCCGCGCGCGGCGAATTCGAGCAGCGCATCTACGACCGGAACCGTCGTCTCGTCCAGCAATCGAGCGGCACGCTCGCTTTTCAGCGCCCGGGAAAGTTCCGCTGGAGCTACGCGAAGCCCTATCCGCAGCTCATCGTCGGCGACGGCGAACGCATCTGGATCTACGACGAGGACCTCAGGCAGGTGACCGTCCGCAAGCTCGACGCCGCGCTCGGGGCAACGCCCGCGGCGCTGCTCGCGGGGGACAACGACGCCATGAAGGCGTTCGTCCTGAGCGAGGAGGCGCCCGAGGCAGGTCTCGAGTGGTTGAGTGCGACGCCCCGCAACAAGGAAACGAACTTCGAGCGGATTCGCATGGGGTTCGGCGCTGCGGGGCTGGAGCGCATGGAGCTCACCGACGCGTTCGGACAGACCACGGACCTGCGCTTCATTACGCTGGACCGATCGCCCGGACTCGACCCCGGCCTGTTCCAGTTCGTGCCACCCCCCGGCGCCGACGTCATCGGCGACCGCTGAGCCGGGCAACGTGCGCGCGCCG
>JBAVOG010000052.1:0-3496 GCA_049691875.1 Burkholderiales bacterium
TGTCGTGAGCGCAGCGGCCGCATTCGCGTAGCGGGCTGCCTCCCAGAGCGTGTCGCCCGCGGCGAGCCGCGCCAGGAGCGCGCCGTCGAAGCAATCGCCGGCACCCGTCGCGTCGACGCTCGCAACCTTGAACCCCGGCACGAGCTCCCGCTCATGGCCGTCGCTCACGAGCACGCCCTTCGGTCCGAGCTTGAGCGCGATCGTCGGCACCCCCAGGTCGTGCGCCCAGCGCACGATGCTCTCCGGCGTGTCGTATCCCGATAGCGCCCGGGCGTCCTCGATGCTCGGCAGGAAATAATCCGCGAGCGCCGCGGTCGCCAGGGTGACCGCTCCGGCACGTGCGAGCGGCCAGAGCCTGAGCCGCAGATTCGGGTCGTAGGAGATCTTCGCGCCCGCCTGCCTGGCGATGTCGATGGCGTGGAAGACCGCGTCGCAGGCGCTCGGACTGATCGCCTGGCTGATGCCCGTGACGTGCAGATACGTAGCGCGACGGATCAATTCGGGCGCGACGTCATCGGGTCGCATCCGGCTTGCCGCGGAGCCCGCTCGCAGGTAGTTGAAATCGTGCGCGCCATCTCCGTGCACGACGAAGTAGACGCCCGTGGGCGCAGTCGGGTCGGATACGACGCCCACGGTGTCGATGCCCTCCGCCTGCCACATCCGGCGCAGCATCTCGCCGAAGGTGTCCGCGCCCACGCGCGTCACGTACCCCGCGCGCGCACCCTGCCGTGCGGCCGCGACAGCCGCGTTCGACGTGTCGCCGCCGAATCCCGGCTCGTAGCAGGTCGTGCCGGGCAGCTGGGACAGCTCGAACAGCGGTTCGCCGAGCGCGACGATGTCCAGCGATTCACTCATTTCCGACCCCGTGTCATCCCGTCCGAATCATCCGGTATGTGGACGAAGTGTAGCGAAGCTGTCGCCATGCGTCCCGGTCGCGCAGGCATCCCCGTGTTCCAGAGGCGGCGAAATCGGGGCGCTCCGCTATAATCACCTGACGAGCCTGGAGCTTTTGTCGCCTGCGGCCCGCGAGGAGGCCCTTTCATGAAGCACCCCATTCACTCGATTTTCCTCGGCATCGCACTTGCCACCGCTGCCGCCTGCGCAACGGCCGCAGAACCGAGAATTTCCGGCAATGCGGTCCGGATCGGCGTGCTAACGGATCTTTCCGGCATCTATTCGGAAATCGGCGGCGAGGGATCGGTGATCGCGGCGCAGATGGCCGTCGCGGACTTCGGCGGCAAGGTGCTCGGCATGCCCGTCGAGGTGATCTCCGCGGATCACCACAATCGCGTCGACGTCGGCGCGAAGACAGCGATCGAATGGTACGAGCACGAAGGCGTCGACATGATCACCGACGTCCTCAATTCGGCCGTGGCGATCGTCGTGTCGAACGTCGCCGCCAAGCGCCGGCGCGTCGTGATGGTGACCGGCGCGGCCACGACGCAGCTGACGAACGAAAGCTGCAATCCGTACGTCGTCCACCACACCTACGATACCTATGCGCTTGCGCACGGGACCGGCCAGGCGGTCGTCAAACAGGGTGGCAAGGTCTGGGCGTTTCTGACGGCCGACTATCCGTTTGGCCACTCCCTGGAGCGCGAGACCGCGGCGGTGGTGAGGGCGAGCGGCGGCAAAGTGCTGGGCGCCGCGCGTCACCCGTTCAATACCTCGGAGTTCAATCCTTATCTGGAGCGGCTGGAGGCGTCGAACGCGACGATCATCGGGCTCGCAAACGCGGGCGGAGACACGGTGAAGTCGATCAGGGCGGCGAGCGCGCTCGGAGTAAACAAGCATCAGTCGATCGCCGCGCTGCTGCTGTTCATCAGCGACATTCACGATCTCGGACTGCAGACCGCGCAAGGCATGTTCGTGACGAGCGCGTGGTACTGGAACCGCGACGACGCGACGCGTGCCTTCGCCCGGCGCTTCTACGCGCGCACGAAGCGAATGCCGACGATGGTCCAGGCGGGCACCTACTCGTCGGTCACGATGTACCTCAACGGCGTCAAGGCCACCGGCACCGACGATGCGGACGCCGTGATGACCTGGATGAAATCCACCCTGCACAGCGACGTTTTCGGCAAGAACATGCAGGTGCGCGCGGACGGCCGGCTCGTGCACGACATGTACCTGTTCCAAGTCAAAAAGCCCATCGATTCCAAGTCCGATTGGGACGTCTACGATCTGCGCCATACGATTCCGGCTGCAGAGGCGTTTCAACCGCTGGCGGCGTCGCGCTGCCCGTTGGTCAAGAAGAAGTGAACGACGGCCACCGGACGCTTGCTGGAAAGGTCGCGCTCGTTACCGGATCGACCGGCGGCGTCGGCGAAGGGGTGGCGCGCGCCCTTGCCGCCCAGGGTGCGGACATCATGCTGAACGGATTCGGGCCCGCCGCGGATATCGAGGCGCTGCGGGCCGGACTGGCCGAGGAGCATTCGGTGCGGGTCCACTACGATGGCGCCGACCTCGTCCGGCCGGCGGAGGTGCGCCGACTGGTGGAGAAGACGATTGCGGAGTTCGGTCGCCTTGACATCCTCGTCAACAACGCCGGCATCCAGCACACCGCACCGATCGAGGAGTTTCCCGACGAGCGCTGGGATGCGGTGATCGCGCTCAATCTTTCGGCGGTCTTCCACGCCACCAAGGCGGCGCTGCCGCAGATGAAGGCGCGCGACTGGGGTCGAATCATCAACATCGCCTCCGCGCACGGGTTGGTGGCGTCCGTGAACAAGGCCGCTTACATCGCTGCCAAGCATGGCGTGGTCGGACTCACCAAGGTGACCGCGCTGGAGACTGCGCGGACCCGGGTCACCTGCAACGCGATCTGCCCGGGGTGGGTGCTGACGCCGCTGGTGCAGAAGCAGATCGACGCCATCGCCGCGAGCGGCGGTCTCTCCGCGGAGGACGCGCGCATCAAGCTGCTCGCGGAAAAAATGCCCTCCGTCGAGTTCGTCACGCCGGGCGACATCGGCGCGCTCACGGTATTCCTCTGCTCGAATGCGGCCGCCCAGTTCCGTGGCGCCGCATTGCCGATCGACGGCGGCTGGACTGCACAGTGACGAGGGCGGCCCGTTGGGCCCGCCGCGCAGGAACGTTGCGTTAGAATAATGCCAGCAGCGGCCCCCACGCGGGCCGCGTTTCCCTCATCCTCTCTAGTCGACCAAAGCGAGGGCTCCATGAACGCACCGACCACACTCCCCGCGCTCCGGTTCAAGGACGCGAGCCTCTTCCGCCAGCAGTGCTACATCGACGGCTCCTGGGTGAACGCCGACAGCGGCAAGACCATCAACGTGACCGATCCGGCCACGGGTGGGGTCATCGGCACGGTGCCCAACATGGGTGCCGCGGAGACCCGCCGTGCGATCGAGGCGGCGAACACCGCCTGGCCCGCCTGGCGCGCAAAGACCGGCAAGGAGCGCGCGGCCATCCTGCGCAAGTGGTACGAGCTCATGATGGCCAACCAGGACGACCTGGGAATGCTCCTCACCGCGGAGCA
>JBAVOG010000053.1:0-2563 GCA_049691875.1 Burkholderiales bacterium
GTTTCCGACAACAATTACTTCCGCGAGCTGTCCGGGCGGCTTGCCACCGCGACGCAACTCTACCTCCCGCAGGAGGCATCGATCACTTACGGCGCGGGCTGGTGGACTTCGACGCTGCGCGCCTCGAAGTTCCAGACACTGCAGGATTACGATAATCCTTCGCCGATTCCCTACAATCGCCTCCCCCAGTTCACGGCGAGCGCGCTCCGGACCGTGGGGGCCGGCTTCGATCTCGGTGCGAGCGCCGAGGTGGTCGCGTTCGACCGGTCCGTTGGCCTCACCGGTCAGCGCGGCATCATCTATCCCTATTTCGCGCGGCCCTTCGTGAGGTCCTATGGATACGTCACCCCGAAGGTCGGCGTGTCGGCGGCCTATTACAACCTGCAAAACGTCGTGCCGGGCATGCCCACCGACCCGACACGGGTGCTGCCGATCGCGTCGCTCGATTCCGGGCTCTTCTTCGATCGCGACGCGAAATGGTTCGATCAGGATTTCATCCACACGCTCGAGCCGCGCGTCTACTACCTCTGGGTGCCGTATCGCAACCAGAACGACATTCCGATCTTCGACACCTCGGTGCCCGACTTCAACGCGGCGCAGCTTTTCTCCGAGAACTACTATGTCGGCCAGGACCGGATCAGCAATGCAAACCAGGTCACGGTGGCGGCCACCTCGCGGCTCATCCGTCCCGACAACGGGCAGGAGGCAGTGCGCGCCTTCATCGGTCAGCGCTTCTACTTCACCGAGCAGAAGGTACAGCTCGACCCGCAAACGCCGCTCCGCACCGCAAAGTTGTCTCCCATACTCGGAAGCATCGGCGGCCAGATTGCGCCTCACTGGCGGGGGGAAACTTCTGCGGAGTACTCGTGGTCGAACGCACAGCTCGAGCGATTCAGCGTCGGTGCGCGCTTTTCCCCGGAGTTCGCCAAGGTGCTGAACGCCGCGTACCGCTACGCACGAGAGACCTCGACGCAGCCATTGATCAGACAGGTGGACATTTCAGCGCAATGGCCGCTCGGTCGAGGAATCTATGCGCTGGGGCGCGTCAATTACGATCTGTACGCCGACCAGTTCGTCGAGGCCCTGGGCGGGATCGAATATAATGCCGGGTGCTGGATTGTTCGTGGTGTCGTCCAGAGCTTCGTGACCTCGTCGACCCAGCGAACCTACGAATTCTTTGTCCAGCTCGAGCTGAATGGCGTAGCGCGCATCGGTACCAGCCCGATTGAGGCGCTGCGTCGCAACATTCCGGGATATTCGCGTACGAATGCACCGGCGACACACAACGATGCCGATGCTTTCGACAGCGGCAATTCGGACGCTTCGCCGTTCGGTCACTATCACTGAGTCACTGAGCCGTTCCGCGCCTCGATTGGAAGCATGAAGCTCATTTCCCTCATCGCGCTCTTCTTCGCATGTGGACTGGCACTCGCCCAGTCGGATACCGCGCCCCGCAGCCGTCCGCGCATCGAGCTTGCCGATCGGATCGTGGCGGTGGTGAATAACGAAGTGATCACCTATCGGGAGCTGGAGCAGCGGGTCGCGCGGGTCGTGGCGCAGCTGCGCAGCCAGGGCGCGCCACTGCCTGGGCCGGAAGTGCTCGCGCGGCAAGTGCTGGAGCGCATGATCTCCGATCGGGTGCAGCTCCAGTTCGCAAAGGAAAGCGGCGTCACCGTGAGCGACGAGGACCTCGACCGCGCGCTCCAGGGGATTGCCACGCAGAACAAGCTCTCGCCGGGCGATTTCCGCCGCGCGGTGGAGCGCGAGGGGTTAAGCTGGGAAACGTTTCGCGACAATATCCGCAACGAGATGCTGATCTCGCGGTTGCGCGAGCGCGAGGTCGATCGGAAGATCGTGGTCTCCGACGCCGAAGTCGACGCGTTCATGGAGACCAACTCGTCCAACGTCGATTCGAACCAGGAGTATTCCCTCTCGCACATTCTCGTGCGCGTGCCCGAGCAGGCCACCCCGACGCAGATCGACGGGCGTCGCGCGCGCGCCGAGGAAGCGCTGGCGCAGTTGCGCTCCGGCGTCGATTTCCGGCAGGTTGCCGTGAGCTTCTCGGACGCGTCTGACGCGCTGCAGGGCGGGAGGATGGGCTGGCGCTCCGCCGACCGCCTCCCCGAGCTATTCGTCGAGGCGGTCGTCAATCTCAAGCCGGGGGAGGTCACGCCGGTGTTGCGGAGCCCGGCGGGTTTTCACATCCTGCGCCTGGACGATCGCAGAGGGGGCGCAGCCACTTCGAGCAAGGTGCAACAGACGCACGCCCGGCACATTCTCGTGCGCACGAACGAGCTCGTCTCGGAAGGCGACGCCCTGCGCAAGCTCAACATACTGCGTGAGCGCATTCGGCAGGGTGCCGATTTCGCCGAGCTGGCGCGACTGAATTCGGACGACGCGTCGGCATCGCGCGGCGGGGATCTCGGCTGGATCCTTCCTGGTGACACCGTGCCGCCGTTCGAGCAGGCCATGAACGCGCTCGCTCTGCACGAGGTCAGCACGCCCGTGCGCACGCCGTTCGGATACCACCTCATCGAGGTGCTCGAGCGCCGTACTGCAGATG
>JBAVOG010000054.1:0-4792 GCA_049691875.1 Burkholderiales bacterium
CCCCTGTCGTGCGCGCTGCGCGAACGACGCGACCACTGGCGCATGCGCCATGTCGCGCCCCTCGTGGCCGCCCTGGGCGCCGCCGGGTACCAGCTGGAGCTTGTCGAAGTACTCGCGCCAGCTCTCCGGCACCGATTGCGGATTGTCGAGATAGCTCTCGTACAGCTCCTCGACGAACGGCGCATTCCCCCCGAACAGATAGGAATTCGCGAGGAGCTGCTTCATCGCGCTCATGCGTCACCCCATTCCTGCGCTTGCTGCGAAGCGCCGAAAAACTCCACGCCCGACTACCTCTGTTCCATTGGCACGAAATCGCGGCGCGGCGCCCCGGTGTAGAGCTGCCGGGGCCGCCCGATCTTCTGATCGGGGTCGCCGATCATCTCGTTCCACTGCGCAACCCATCCGGCGGTGCGTGCCAGGGCGAAGATCCCGGTGAAGAGCTTGGTCGGTATACCGAGCGCGCGCTGCACGATTCCGGAATAGAAGTCGACATTCGGATAGAGTTTCTTCTGGACGAAATAGTCATCCTCCAGCGCGATCTTCTCCAGCGCGACGGCGAGCTTGAACAGCGGATCGTCATGCAGTCCGAGCTCGTTCAGCACCTCGTGGCAGGTCTCGCGCATCAGCTTCGCGCGGGGATCGTAATTCTTGTAGACCCGGTGTCCGAACCCCATCAGCTTGACGCCCGAATCCTTGTCCTTCGCCTTCTTCAGGAACTCGCCGATCCTCGAGACGTCGCCGATCTGTTCGAGCATTTGCAGCGCCGCCTCGTTCGCGCCGCCATGCGCAGGGCCCCACAGGCATGCGATACCCGCCGAGATGCAGGCGAAAGGATTCGCACCGGAAGACCCTGCCAGGCGCACGGTCGAGGTCGAAGCGTTCTGCTCGTGATCCGCGTGCAGGATCAGGATCCGGTCGAGGGCACGCACCAGGACCGGGTTGGGCACGTACTCCTCGCAGGGCGTCGCGAACATCATGTGCATGAAATTCGCGGTGTAGGAGAACGAGTTCCGCGGATACATGAACGGCTGGCCCATGTTGTACTTGTACGCCATCGCGACGATGGTGGGCATCTTGGCGATGAGCCGAATGGCCGCAACGATGCGATGCTGGGGATCGTTGATGTCGAGCGAATCGTGGTAGAAGGCCGAGAGCGCGCCGACGACGCCGACAAGCGACGCCATCGGATGCGCGTCGCGGCGAAATCCGTTATAGAACCGCGTCAACTGGTCGTGCACCATGTTGTGGCGTGATATGCGGCCCGTCCAGTCGTTATACTGGTCCTTGGTCGGCAATTCACCGTGCTTCAGCAGATAGGCCACCTCGGTGAATTCGCATTTTTCCGCGAGCTGCTCGATCGGATAGCCGCGATACAGGAGGACGCCCTCGTCGCCATCGATGTACGTGATCGCCGACATGGCGCTACCGGTCGAGAGAAATCCGGGGTCGTAGGTGAACATCCCCGTCGTGCCGTAGAGCGTGCGGATGTCGACCACATCCGGTCCGATCGTCCCCTTGAGGACCGGAAACTCGGCCGACTTCCCCTTACCCCAGCTCAGTGTCGCCTTGTCACTCATCGCTCTCTCCTCGTCGTTGCGCCAGCGCGGTGCTCACGCTTCGCGCAGCAGCCGTAGCGTCGGAATCAGCCGCGCATCCGGGCAATCGCTCCGCCCGCAGATCAGATCCCACAATTCGTTGTCGCCGAGCTCAAGAAGCTCGTTCAGCAGCCCGAGCGTCTCTTGGTCCAGCGTCGTGGCGCGCCGATCCAGAAACCGGGTCAGCACCACATCGTTCTCGAGCATACCTCGCCGGCACCGCCAGCGCAGCCGGCGCAGGTCCTCATCGGAAATGCCTGGGCTCACTCTGCCGCCCCGCCGCCGGTTCAGACGGTCCGCCTGACCATCAGCTCCTTGATCTTGCCGATCGCGCGCGTGGGATTGAGATTCTTCGGACAGACGTCCACGCAATTCATGATCGTGTGGCAACGGAAGAGCCGGTATGGATCCTCGAGATTGTCGAGCCGCTCGCTGGTGGCCCGGTCGCGACTATCCGCGAGGAAGCGATATGCCTGCAGCAGCCCCGCCGGACCGACGAACTTGTCCGGGTTCCACCAGAACGAAGGACACGACGTCGAGCAGCACGCGCACAGGATGCACTCGTAGAGCCCGTCCAGCTCGGCGCGCTCCTCGGGAGACTGCAAGCGCTCCCGATCGGGGGGCGCCTCGTCGTTGATGAGGTACGGCTTGATCGAGTCGTACTGCTTGAAGAACTGGGTCATGTCGACGATCAGGTCGCGGATCACCGGTAGTCCGGGCAGCGGCCGGAGCATCACCGGTTCCTTCAGGTCCGCCACGGGGGTAACGCAGGCCAGGCCGTTCGTGCCGTTGATGTTCATGGCGTCGGAGCCGCACACCCCCTCCCGGCAGGAACGCCGAAACGCGAAGGAGTCGTCCATCGCCTTTACTTTCACGAGCACGTCCAGCAGCATGCGATCGGCCGCGTCGATCGGGACGTCGTAGTCCTTCATGTAGGGCTTCGCGTCGCGGTCCGGCTCGTAGCGGTAGATGCTCACTCGCATGCGTGGGGCTCCGTTCTCAGTATGTCCGCGCCTTCGGCGCGATCGACTCGGCGGTGAGCGGCTTGAGGGTCACCGGCTTGTAATCCAGCCGGTCACCACTCTTGTACCAGAGGCTGTGCTTCAACCAGTTCGCGTCGTCGCGCTCGTGGAAATCGGCACGGTCGTGCGCGCCGCGTGATTCCTTGCGCGCGTCGGCCGCAATCATCGTCGCACGCGCGGCCTCCATCAGGTTGTCGAGCTCGAGCGCTTCGACGCGTGCGGTATTGAAGATCTTGCTCTTGTCCTTGATCTCTGTGCGCGCGACGCGCTCGCCGAGCTCGCGAATCTTGCGCACGCCCTCGGCGAGCAGATCCGGGAAGCGAAAAACCCCGCAGTGCGCCTGCATGGTCCGGCGCAATTCCTCACCCACCTTGGGCACGCTTTCGCCGTCCTTCTGGCCATCGAGCCGGGCAAGCCGCGCAAGCGAGCGTTCGCCGGCGTCCGGGGGCAGCACCTTGTGCCCCGGATTCTCGCGCAGGAAGCGAATGACCGAGTCTCCCGCGGCTTTCCCGAGCACGACCAGATCCGTGAGCGAATTCGTGCCCAGCCGGTTGGCGCCGTGCACGGACGCGCAGGCGCATTCCCCCGCCGCGTAGAATCCGGGAACCGGCGTGCCGGGTCCGCCGGTCCCGGGCACGATGACCTCGCCAAGGTAGTTCGTCGGGATGCCGCCCATCTGATAATGCGCCGTCGGCACGACCGGTATCGGATCCCGCACCGGGTCCGCGTTGGCGAACTTGATGGAGATCTCGCGTATTCCGGGCAGGCGCTTCTCGATGACGTCCGGCCCGAGATGGTCGAGCTTGAGTAACAGAAAGTCTCCGTCGGGACCGCAACCCCGGCCGTCCTTGATCTCGGTCGCCATTGCCCGCGACACCACATCGCGACTTGCAAGATCCTTCGCGTTGGGCGCGTAGCGCTCCATGAATCGCTCACCGCTCTTGTTGAGCAGCATGCCGCCTTCGCCCCGTACGCCTTCCGTGATCAGGACCCCGGCCCCGTACACGCCCGTGGGATGGAACTGGTAGAACTCCATGTCCTCGAGAGGGATTCCCGCCCGCGCAGCCATGCCCAGGCCATCGCCGGTGTTGATGAATGCATTCGTGGACGAAAAGAAGATGCGTCCGCAACCGCCCGTGGCGAACAGCGTCGCACGGGCCTGGAGCAGGTTGATCTCGCCGGTTTCCATCTCGAGCGCGGTGACGCCGAGCACGTGACCCGAGGCATCGCGCATCAGATCGAGCGCCAGCCACTCGACGAAGAAACGGGTGTTTGCGCGAACGTTGCGCTGATAGAGCGTGTGCAGCATCGCGTGTCCGGTGCGATCGGCCGCACAGCAAGAGCGCTGGACCGCCGGGCCCGCGCCCATGTTCTGCATGTGGCCGCCGAACGGCCGTTGGTACACGGTGCCGTTGTCGTTGCGGTCGAACGGCATCCCGAAATGCTCCAGCTCGATGACGCAGCGCGGCGCCTCGCGGCACACGTATTCGATCGTGTCCTGGTCGCCGAGCCAGTCCGAGCCCTTGACCGTGTCGTACATGTGCCACTGCCAGGAGTCCTCGCCCATGTTTCCGAGCGCCGCGCCGATGCCGCCCTGAGCCGCGACAGTGTGCGAACGGGTGGGAAAGACCTTGGAAAGGACCGCGACGTTCAATCCCGCCTCCGACAGCTGCAGCGCTGCGCGCAGGCCCGCGCCACCGGCGCCCACGACGACGGCATCGAATTTTCGCGTGACCAGCGGCATTGCTCAGCCCCTCCAGAGAATCTGCACGGCCCAGCCCGCGTAGCCGACCAGCGCGAGGATCACGACCACCTCGAGCACAAGGCGCAACCATACCGGCTTGACATAGTCCATCAGCACGTCGCGGACGCCGATCCACGCGTGATAGAACAGGCTCACGAAAAAGAGCAGCGTCGCGAAGCGCAGCCAGCCTTGCGCGAAGAATGCCTTCCACGCCGCATGGTCCGCCGGCCGCTTCGCCAGGAACGTGAAAAGAAAGACGATCGTGTAGACGGCCATCACGACCGCTGTCACACGCTGCGCGAGCCAGTCGCGGAATCCGTAATGGGCGCCGACGACGATCCGCTTCACCATAGCCAGACTCCGAACATCAGCGCGAGGACGATGCTCACGGCCAGAACCGCCCAACTCGTGGCTCGCGCGCTCGCCAGATC
>JBAVOG010000055.1:0-4485 GCA_049691875.1 Burkholderiales bacterium
GGACTACCGTGCCCGGCTGGCTACGGGTCTGTTCAACCGGCATGAGTATCGGTACCCCGCCTGGGACGGCCAGTCGCTGTCTGGCAAGCGCGTCCTCGTCTACGGTGAGCAGGGACTCGGCGACCAGATCATGTTCGCCTCCTGCCTGCCGGACCTGCTCGCGGAAGTCGCAGGTTGCGTGCTCGATTGCGATCCGCGGCTCGTGGGGCTCTTCACGCGCTCCTTCCCGGACGTGACGGTGATCCCGACTCCGCGACCGCAAGCAGTGCCGAAGCTGGAGCGCGTCGTCGAAACCATCGATTTCCAGCTCCCGATCGGCGAGCTCGGGCGGCGCTTCCGCGCCACCCCGGACGCGTTTCCCTCGCGTCCGTGCTTCCTGCGCGCGGATCCGGACCGTGCGGCCCACTACCGCACGCGACTCGACGCGCTCGGGACAGGGTTGAAAGTTGGGCTCTCATGGCGTGGCGGGACGGGCAAGACGCGCGGTGCTGCGCGGTCCGTCGATCTCGCCGCGCTGGTCGCGGCGCTCGCCGGCGTTTCGGCGCACTGGATCAGCCTGCAATACGGGGCGAGCGATCGGGAACTCGCCGAAGCGCGGGCGCACGGATTCGCTGTGCATCACTGGCAGGACACCGTTGCGGATTACGATGCGACCGCTGCGCTGGTGGAGACTCTCGACGTCGTAGTGAGCGTCTGCACGTCAGTGGTCCATCTTTCAAGCGCGCTCGGCCGACCGACACTGGTGATGGTGCCTGCCATTGCCGACTGGCGCTTCGGCGATCAGGGGGAGCGCATGCCGTGGCATCCGACTGCCCGACTGTTGCGACAATCGCGCCAGGGAGATTGGGGGTCGGTGCTTGATTTGGTCAGGGCCGCGCTGGCCGGAGAGCGATCGATCGGGGCCACTGCTACGCCGACCGCGTGACGCGCTTTCCGGCGCGATCGAGAATGGCCCGGCATGCCGGAATATGACGCCACGCGGCACGTCACAGCGCTGCGCGACCGAGGGGATCGCAAGAGTCGCCCCGCACGAGGTGAACTAAGTCACGGCATGCCGGCAGCGACTCCGTCGCGCGGGTTCGCGAAAGCGGCGATATTTCGCCGGTGCAGGGTCGGCCGCCGGCCCCGGCCGCGATTCCCGCGGGTATTTCACGCTGTTCATGGGCGGCTCGTCCGGGTATCTGTCCCGCCCTGCCGCAGGCCGTCACTCTGGGAACGCGGCGGGGCACCGCAAATTGGGCGAGCGGGACTCTGAACGCGCGCTCGCGCCGGCGATGGAACTAAAAAGTCCATAAAAACAATGATATATAACTCTAGGCCCAGCACTTAAGACACTGGCATGCCGCTTGCGTTGTAGGGATCGGCGGCCCAACCGGCCTAACCGATTAACTCTTTAACGTCCATCGAGGAGCAGTGTATGAAGTCAATTCAAAAAGGTTTTACCCTGATCGAACTGATGATCGTCGTGGCGATCATCGGCATCCTGGCGGCCATCGCGCTGCCGGCGTATCAGGACTACACGATTCGCGCACGGGTGTCCGAACTCATCCTGGCGGCGAGCTCGGCGCGTACGGCGATCACCGAGAAGTACCAGGCGGACCAGCAGTCGAGCTCTGCGGGCTCGAATCTCTCGATCGCGGTCGTGGGCAAGATCTCCGGCGCGACCGTCAGCGCGGACGGCACCATCACCATTACCGGCGTCAAGACGACGGTCGCCCAGACCAACGTCGGCACCGCCGTCACGGTCACGGTTACCCCGTCGTACAACACGGCGACCGTGGTGTGGAGCTGCCTCGGCACCCCGGCGAAGTACATGCCGGCCACCTGCCGCTAAGCGACAGTCAGGTCGTAGCAAAGCCCCTCTTAGGAGGGGCTTTTTTTTGCCCCGCTTTTTCGTCTCGTTTTTTGTCCAGATTCCGCGACCGGACGTCCCGCCGCTGCGGGATCCTGTCGTTCTTCACCGATTTCCGGGTGGCGCTGCGTTAACATCGCCATTACATCGCAATTCGCCCGATGCTCTCCCGACTCGTATCGAAGTGGATCACTCGCCCCGGGCGGGACGCTGCGCCAGATCACGCCCAGCGCGAGGTCGAGGCGCTGCTCGAAGAGGGCGTGGCGCTTCACCGCGACGACTACCTTGACGCGGCCGAGCGGTGTTACCTGAAGGTGCTGGTTCTCGATCCTTACAACTTCGACGCGTTGAACCTGCTGGGTAGCATCGCACTCGCGCGCGTCGACTACGACGCCGCGCTCGATTACTTCGAGAACGCGCTCCGGCTGCGACCCGGGACGCCAACTTTTCTCGAGAACATCGGGCTCGCGCTAAGCGGGCTCGGCCGTCCGGACGAAGCGCTCGAGGCCATGCGCAAGGCGCTCGAGATCGACCCGACTTGCGCCGCCAGGGTCGACTCGAACATCTTGTACATCCTGCGGGTGCATCCCACCATCGGAGAGGAAGAATGCTTCCGCGCCCATCGCGAATGGGCGAGCCGCTTCTCCGATCAGGTGCCGCGACTTCCGGTGCCCACCGGACGCTGTGCGAATCCCGGGCGACGGCTGCGCATCGGCTACCTCTCCGGGGACTTCCGGTTGCATGCGGTGTCGGCGTTCCTCGAGGTGCTGCTGAATCACCGCGACCGCACCTCATTCGACGTCTACTGCTACAAGACGCTGAGGCAGGAGGACGAGATTACCGACCGATTCCGCTCGAACACCGATCATTGGCACGACGTCTTCGAGCTCGACGACGACGCGCTCGTCGCGCTCGTCCGCAGCCACGAAATCGACATCCTGGTGGATCTGGCCGGAATCACGAGCGGTCAGCGTGTGCAAGCAATCGCCCGGCGACCGGCGCCGGTGCAAATCGGTTACCTCGGCTATCTGGGAAGCACGGGGACCAGCGCGCTGGACTATCGGATCACCGACGCCCTCGCCGATCCGCCGGGGCACAGCGAGCGGTTCCACACCGAGCGGCTGGTGAGGCTCCCGCGCACTCAATGGTGCTATACGCCGAGCCCGTCAGCGCCGGAGCCGTTGCCTGCGCTCGGCGACGGACCGATCCGGTTCGGCTCGTTCCACCGGCTCACCAAGTTGCACTCGGCCCAGCTGACGCTATGGGCCGAGCTGCTTGCGCGAACGCCCGGAACCGAGCTCGATATGGTCGATATCTCGAGCATCGACACCCGCGAGCGAGTGCTGGCGCCCTTTGTCGAGCGCGGGGTTGCGCCGGAGCGAATCCGTACCCACTCCCGGCTGAAGAAGGGCGAGTACTGGGATTTGATGTGCCGCACGCACATCGCGCTCGATGCCTATCCATACAACGGCGGCGCAAGCACCTGCGAGTCGCTCTGGGTGGGCGTCCCGGTGATCTCCCGCGTCGGCCGCCACGGGTTCTCGCGCTCCGGCGCGAGCATTCTCTGCAACGCGGGGCTGTCGGAGCTGGTTGCTTATTCGGACGACGAGTTCATCGACATCGCGGCCCGCCTCGCTGCCGATCGGGATCGGCTGGCCGCGCTGCGTGCTTCGTTACGCGATCGCCTGCGTGCGTCACCGCTGCTGGACGGGCCGGGATTCATGCGCGACCTGGAAAGTGCCTACCGGGCGATCTGGGCGGAGTACTGCGCCCGGAGCGCCGCTTGATCGGTGCAGGAATCGCAGGGGCCGCGCGACGCTCGCCCGACGGCCCCGCGTGGGTACGGTGCTTAAGCGGATCCTGAGGCAGCTCGCGCACCGCGGTGGCGGATCCCGTCTTGCGGACCACGGCGAGCGCCTGCGCACCCTGTTCGGGGCGGCGGTCGATCAATTTCTCGCTGGCCGTCTCGACGAAGCCGAAGCCACCTACCGGGAAGTCCTCACTCTGGAGCCGGACGAGCCGGACGCGCTGAACCAGCTCGGTGTCATCGCGCTGCGCCGGTGCCTGTACGATTCGGCGCTCGAATTTTGCGACCAGGCCGTCGCAGCCGATCCGGGCCGTGCGCAGTACCACGAAGTCCGTGCGGTCGCGCTCGCGAGCCTCGGCAGGTGCGACGAATCGCTTGCCGCGTATCGGCGCGCGCAGGCGCTGGCGCCCGGAGACATGCGGCTCGGCGCGAATCTGCTGCATCTGCTGGATGTACATCCGACCGTGTCGGCGGAGCAGACCTTCCGCGAACATCGCGCGTGGGCGGCGCGCCATTTCGACGCCATTGCACCCATGGCGCGCCCCGATCGCCCACGCGATCCGGAACGTCCGCTCGCCGTTGGCTACGTCTCGGGCGACTTTTGCACGCACGCGGCCGGACTGTTCATCATGCCGCTGCTGGCCGCGAGCGACGGTCGGTCATTCGCTGCGACCTGCTATCAGACTTCCGCACATACCGATGCGCTCACCGGTCGCATGCGCGCGCGGGCTGCGCGGTGGCACGACGCGACGCAGCTCACCGACGATTCGCTCGCGCAGCAAATCGTCGCCGATGAGATCGACATCCTGGTGGATCTCGCTGGAAT
>JBAVOG010000056.1:0-6023 GCA_049691875.1 Burkholderiales bacterium
CGTCGCCAATCCGCGCGCTTGCTGGGACTGGTGGGGTTACACCGGAACGCAGTACCACACGAAGCAGGGACCGCAGATCCGTGCGGTGAAGGCCATGCTCGATCGATTGGCGTTGCCGCGGGAGTGACGGCGGGAAGGGTGTGAACGCGAACCACCCCGGCTGCTGCGCAGCCACCCCTCCTTGAAAAGGAGGGGAAACTGAAGAAAATCCCCTCCTTTTCAAGGAGGGGTGCCGCCGAAGGCGGCGGGGTGGTTACGAACTCGTGCCAGCGGGAACTTCCGGCGCCACCCTCTCGTAGGCAAGCATCGCGTCGCGCAACCGCTCCGGAATCGGCGTGCCCTTGCTGGCGCCGGCCTCCACGTGGACGTAGACGAGCTCGCCCGACACGAGGTGCTCCGATTCCCGCCAGATGCCGAACGCGAAAGTGAGCGAGGAGCGTCCGAGGCGCGCGAGCCGGCAACCGATCTCGAGCTCCTGGTCATAGCGCGCCGAGGCGTGATATTCGATGGTCGCCTTGGCCGAGTATAGCCGCATGTACTCGTCGTGGAAGTCGCGCGCCGCGCCGCTTGCGATGGCGCGCCAGTATTCCGCAATGGCGACGTCGAAATACATGAGGTAGTTCGCGTTGAACACGACGTGCTGCATGTCGACCTCGGCCCACCGCACGCGCAGCGGATGGAAGAGCGTGAAGTCCTCGCGGCGCATGGCAGTCTCACTCGTGATCGATCTGGATCGCTTCGAGAAAGCGCGAGACGAGGTTATAGCCGCCGATGGTGGCGGTGATCTCCACGAGCTCGCGCTCCGGGAAATGCCTGCGCACCGCCGCGAACACCTCGTCAGGCACGCGAATCTGCCGGGTCATCGCGTCCGCATAGGCGAGTACCGCGTTATCGGCATCGGTCAACCCCTCAGCCGCCTCCCCCGCCTTGAGCGCATCGAGTTGCGCGCGTGTGATCCCTTCTGCCAGGGCGTACGGAACGTGCTGCTGGAATTCGTAGTCCGCGCCGGTCAGGACCGCGATGCGCATGATCGCGAGCTCCCGATAACGACCGCCGAGCGCGGCCTGTTGCCGGATTGCGGTAAAGAGATTCAGCCAGCCGCGCGCGACCGGTGGACTGTGCAACAACATGCGATAGAGGTTGAGGACTTTCCCGCCGCGCTCGCGCCGGATCTGATCGGCGAGTTCGGAGACTGCGGGGTCTGCGGTGTCGGCGTAGGGGATGCGTGCCATCGGGAGCGCACTCCGGTTGATCGTGAGTCGGGTGGCGAGTATAGCTTCCCCATCGATTGCGCCTGAACCGCCGATGCGTCCCTCGACCGTCCTTTTAACCCTTTGCGAGTGCGATGATGCCGATGACAATGGCGCCGGCAGCCACGAGCCGGCGCTTCGCATCGCCTTCCTTGAGGAAGTGCATGCCCATGAGCGCTGCAAAAAGAATGCTCATCTCGCGCGCCGGCGCGACCAGGCTAACCGGTGTGAACACCATAGCCATCAGCACGAGGATGTACGCGAGCGGCGAGAAGATCGCGACGACCAGGATCGAGCGCCGATCGAGACGCCACGATTCGGCGATCGAGCCGGGATTGCCGCGCAGCGCCAGCGGAATGAAGATGAGGAGGCGCGTCGCGACGCACGCCCAGTCGAACACGATCGGCGGGATGAGAAACTTGCTGACCGCGATCTTGTCGATCACCGTGTAGAGGGCGATGGTCGCGCCGGTGAGGAGCGCGAATCCAGCGCCGCGCGGACGGTCGCGCGAGAAGAGTCGCAGAGGATTGCCGGTGAGAAGGTATGCCCCCGCGACGACGAGCAACGCACCGCCGAGCGCGATCGGACCGGGCCGCTCGCCGAGCAGGGTGACGGCCACGATCACCGTCAGCACGGGCCCGGTGGCCCGCGCCAGTGGATAGACGACCGACAGGTCGCCGAACCGGTAGCCGCGATCGAGCAGCAGGAAGTAGCCCGCGTGCACCGCCGCGCTCGCGGCGATTGGCAGGAGGTGGATCGGCTGGAATACGTAGCCCTTGAACCACCATTCCGCCGCCGCGGCCGGCGCCCAGATAACGGCCGCGGTCGCTGCGACAAGCGTCATGAACGCCGGCCCACCGCGCGATTTCTTCAAGAACAGATTCCAGCTCGCATGCGCGAGCGCTGCGGCGAGCACCAGCGCCAGCGCAGCGCCGGTCACCGGGCGGCCCGCGGGGTTGTCTGTGCTACTGGCGAGGCGGCATCCATGAGTGCGCGACATTGTCATTGTATCGGGTGGGTCGCGCGCGCGTACCGCTCGCTGCTATAATCCCGTCTCGCAGTGAGTCCCAATCCAAGCTGGCCGCGGCCGGCTTTTTCGTTTCTAGGTTTCTGGAATTCCAATGATCGTCGCCTCCGGTATCGCCATGCAGTTCGGGGCCAAGCCCCTTTTCTCCGACGTCTCCGTGAAATTCGGCGGCGGGAACCGCTACGGCCTGATCGGTGCCAACGGCTGCGGCAAGTCGACGTTCATGAAGATCCTGGGCGGGGAGCTCGAGCCGAGCGCCGGGTCGATTGCGATCGACTCCAACGAGCGCGTGGGGAGACTGCGCCAGGACCAGTTCGCCTACGAGAACGAGCGCGTGCTGGACGTCGTGCTGATGGGGCACGCCGAAATGTGGAACGCAATGCGCGAGCGCGACGCGCTCTACGCGGATCCGGAGTCGGGCGAGCGGGAGTTCCTGCGTGCAGCGGATCTGGAGGCGCAGTACGCAGAGTACGGCGGCTACACGGCGGAGGCGCGCGCGGGCGAGCTGCTGCTCGGGCTGGGCGTGCCGACCGCGCAGCACCAGGGACCGATGAGCGCGGTCGCGCCCGGCTGGAAGCTGCGTGTGCTCCTGGCACAGGCGCTGTTCGGCGATCCGGACATCCTGCTGCTGGACGAGCCGACCAACAACCTGGACCTCAACAGCATCCGGTGGCTCGAGGACGTGCTAAACCGGCGCACGAGCACCATGGTGATCATCTCGCACGACCGCCACTTCCTTTCCAGCGTGTGCACGCACATGGCGGACGTGGACTACGGCGGCATCCGCGTCTACGCGGGCAACTACGACGACTACATGGAAGCCTCGACGCTGGCGAAGCAGCAGCTGGAGAAAGACAACGCGCGCGCCAAGGACCGCATCGCGGACCTGGAGGATTTCGTGCGGCGCTTTCGCGCCCACAAGGCCAAGGCGCGCCAGGCGACATCGCGCATGAAGCAGATCGAGAAGCTCAAGGTGGAGGACGTCAAGCCCTCCAGCCGGCAGTACCCGTTCATCCGCTTCCTCGTCGACCCGAAGGAGAAGCTTTACCGCCTGGCCCTGGAGGTGAAGGGGCTGGGCAAGGGCCATGGGCGCGGGAGGAAGTTGTTCGAGAAGGTGGATCTTGCGATCGAGGCGGGCGAGAAGGTCGCAATCATCGGCCCCAACGGCGTGGGCAAGACCACGCTGCTGCGCTGCCTGCTCGGGAACTCGCACGGGAATCTGGCCGCGGACGCTGGCTCCGTCAAGTGGGCCGAGAAAGCGCGTCCGGGCTACTGGCCCCAGGATCCGGTGGACGAATTCGAGGGCGACGAGCCGCTCGCCGACTGGATGGGCCGCTGGCGCCGCAAGGAGCGCCAGGACGACGAGCAGATCGTGCGCGCGACGCTGGGGCAACTCCTGTTCTCGGGCGACGACCAGAAGAAATCGGTGAAGGTGATCTCTGGCGGCGAGGCGCAGCGCATGCTGATCGGCAAGCTGCTGCTCGGCATGCCCAACGTCATGCTGCTGGATGAGCCAACCAATCACCTCGACATGGAGTCGATCGAGTCGCTCAACACCGCGCTCGAAAAGTACACGGGAACGCTCGTCTTTGTCTCGCATGACCGCGAATTCGTCTCCTCGGTCGCCACGCGCATCATCGAGCTCAGGCCCGGCGAGCCGGATGGACCGGCGACGGTGATCGACTTCCGCGGGAACTACGAGGATTACCTCGCGGACGCGAGCGCGGCGCTGGAAGCCGCCTAGAAATTTCTTTCACCGCGGGCACGATGCACGGCGCGTCCGCCCGGACGGGTACGATTCGCACATACGAGCTCCGGAGTGTGCCGGCACGATGGACGAGATCGTCAAGCGGGCAATGCAGAAATGGCCGAGCGTGCCGAACGTCTTCGGCTGGCTGCGCCTGGACCTGCGTGGCAACTGGCTGGTGAAGTCGCGTGCGACGCGCGACGGTCAGCCCTTGTTCGAGCGCATCACGAATGCCGCGGTGATCGATTTCATCGGTCGCAATTATCAGTCGGACGAGCGTGGCCGCTGGTTCTTCCAGAACGGACCGCAGCGCGTCTTCGTCACGCTGGACCTCACGCCGCTGGTCTTTCGGCTGGGCGCCTCCGGCGGCGGCTTCGAGACGCACACCGGCGCGATGCCGCGCGAGCTGCGCGGGGCGTGGCTGGATGACGCGGGGCACCTCGTGATTGCCTCCGACCTCGGGCCAGGAGTCGTGCTGGACCGGGACCTGCCCGCGATCGAGGCACGCCTGGTCGACGCCACCGGCGCACCGCTCGGCGAACCGGCGCTCGAAGCGTTGCTGGCCGGACATACCGACGTCGGCAAAGCCTACCTGGATCTCGAGGGCGTGCGTATCGCCGTCGCACACATTGCGAGCGCAGCGCTTCCCGAGCGCTTCGGCTTCGATCCAGCACCGCGACCGGCGCCGGGCGAACCCGACTGCTGATACCCTTGTGATGGCAATTCTGCAGCGACCGTCTTGCAGGCATGGAGGAAGAACAAATGGTGCGGCACGCGTCCCGGATGCTCGTTCTGACCCTCGCGGTGTGGCTGGGCGGCTGCTCGAGCTGGTGGCCCTGGGGTGACTCGAGCGGAGATGTGCCGCGCGTTCCGCCGGGAGCGACCGCGTACAAGTGCGACGGCGGCAAGGAGCTCTACGTCCGGTACCTGGACGGCAGCAAGTCCGTCATGGTGATCCTCCCGGAGCGCGAATTCCGCCTGGACGCGGTCGAGACGGGCTCCGGTGCGCGCTACTCGAATGGCCGCACTTCGCTGCTGACCAACGGAAGCGAAGCCACGCTGGACGAGGGCGGCAACATCATGTTCTCGGGTTGCAAGTCGGGCGGGTAGCAGGAAATCGAGATTGCGCAGCGCTATCCCGGCGCTGGCGCGACGCATCAATGGCAGGAATATGACCCACGTCAGCGACCGTCACTATCTTGCGCCACTGTTCGAGCCCGATTCGGTCGCGGTGATCGGCGCGAGCGAGCGGCCGGGGTCGGTCGGCGACGTTCTCGTGCGGAACCTCCGCGCGGTGAAGTACGCGGGCAAGCTCTACGCAGTGAACCCACGTCACTCGTCCGTGCACGGCGTGCGCTGCCATCGGAGCATCGGGAACGTACCGCACCGCGTCGATCTCGCCGTGATCGCAACGCCAGCCGCGACCGTTCCCGAAGTGGTCGCGCAGTGCGGCGCCGCAGGCGTTCGCGCCGCGGTGGTCATAACTGCCGGATTTTCCGAGGCGGGTGCAACCGGCGCCAAGCTCGAGCGCGCGATGCTCGAGAATGCGCGGCGTTATCGAATGCGAATCCTCGGGCCGAACTGCCTGGGCCTGATGCGCCCCGCGCTCGGGCTCAATGCCACCTTTGCCAAGGGGATCGCGCTTCCCGGATCGCTGGGCCTGGTCTCGCAGTCGGGCGCGGTCTGCACCGCGATGCTCGACTGGGCGCGACCGAACGGAGTGGGATTCTCGAGCGTGGTATCGCTCGGCGGCTCGACCGATCTCGATTTCGGCGAGATCGTGGATTACCTGGTCACCGATCCGAAGACCGAGCACATCCTGCTCTATGTCGAAGGCGTGCGCGACGCGCGCCGCTTTGTTTCCGGATTGCGGGCGGCGGCGCGCGTCAAGCCGGTGATCCTGATGAAAGTGGGCCGCCACCCCGTCGGATCGCGCGCGGCGTCCTCGCACACCGGCGCCGTCGTCGGGCTGGACGACGTTTTCGACGCGGTGGTGAAG
>JBAVOG010000057.1:0-9282 GCA_049691875.1 Burkholderiales bacterium
GTTACGTCGGACCGTGGCGCGGGTGCCGCGGGCGAGATTCCCCCGGACGCTCCGGCGGCAGGCATCACCCCGACCGCCTCGATCACCGCAAGCCGCGTGCCGACCGCGACCGTCGCGCCTTCCGCGACGAGAATCTCCTTCAGGACACCGGTGGCGGGCGCCGGCACCTCCATTGCGACCTTGTCCGTCTCGACGTCGAACAGCAGCTCGTCCGCCCTCACCTTGTCGCCGGGTTTCCTGTGCCATGTGACGACGGTTCCTTCGGTCACCGTCTCGCCCAGCTGCGGCATCACGACATCCATACCCGCTCCTCAACCCATCGACTTGCGAACCGTCTCGACGATGCGCGCCACAGACGGGATGGTCGCGTCCTCGAGCGCGTCGGCGCTGGGCAGCGGAATGTGTGGCGTGGTGATGCGCACGATCGGTCCGTCCAGATCGTAGAAGCACTCCTCGGCCACGATCGAGGCGATTTCGGCGCCCCACCCGCAGAGCCGCGGATTCTCCTCCACCGTGAACATGCGGCCGGTCTTCGACACCTGCGCGAGGATCGTCCGGGTGTCGAGCGGCACGAGCGAGCGGACGTCCACCACCGTGGCGGAAATGCCGTGTTCGGCTTCGAGCTGCTTCGCGGCCTCGAGCGCCTTCGGAACCATCGCGGCCAGGGCGACGATCGTGGCATCCCCTCCTTCGCGCAGCACCTTCGCCACACCGAGCTCCTCGACGTGCTCACCGTCGGGTACCTCGCCCTTGTTGCCGAAGAGAAACTTGTGCTCGAAAAAGATCACCGGGTCATCGCTGCGCACGGCCGCCGCCATGAGGCCCACGACATCGGCGGGGGTCGACGGCGCCACGACCTTCAGCCCGGGGATGGCCATCGCCCAGTTCTCCACGCTCTGCGAATGCTGGGCGCCGAACCGCACGCCTCCGCCATTCGCGGTGCGCAGCACGAGCGGAATGGTGACCTGCCCCGCGGTCATGTAGCGCGTCTTGGCGATCTGATTCGCAACGAGATCCCAGCAGACCGCAAAGAAATCCGAGAACATGATCTCCGCGATCGGCCGCAGCCCGGTCATCGCCGCGCCCATTGCCGCGCCGATGATCGCCTGCTCGGAAATCGGGGTGTCGCGTACGCGCTTCGGACCGAATTCCTCCAAGAGACCGACGGTGGTCTTGAACACGCCGCCCGCCGCCGCCACGTCCTCGCCGAGGAACACGACCCGCTCGTCGCGGCGCATCTCCTGCGCGATGCCGGCGGCCACCGCATCCCGATAGGTCAGTTCCGCCACGCTGCACCTCCGTCGGCCCAGACATCCCGCTCGATCATCTCCAGCGGAGGCGGTGGCGATGCTCTTGCCGCCTCGGTCGCCTCTTCGACGAGCCGCATCGCCTTGGCCTCCATGTCGTCGAGCGTCTTCGCGTGAACACCGAGCTTCTCGAGCCGCTCGCGATAGATCTTGAGTGGATCCCGTTCGAGCCACTTCTCGAGCTCTCCCGCGGGCCGGTACTTCGCCGGATCCGCCCGCGAGTGTCCGCTGTGCCGGTAGGTCTTGGCCTCGATCAGGCTGGGACCTTTCCCGGCGCGAGCCGTGTCGAGCGTCGCGTGGGCCAGGCGATAGACCTCGTCCACATCGTTGCCGTCCACGATGATCGACTCCAGGCCGTATGCGGAAGCCCGGTCGGCCGCCGGATTCGCGACCGCGGTCACGGCGCTGATCGGCGTGTACTCCATGTAGAGATTGTTCTCGCACACGAACACGACCGGCAGCTTCCACACAACGGCCAGGTTCAGGGCCTCGTGAAAGGCGCCGATGTTGGTCGTGCCGTCACCGAAGAAGCAGACCGCCACCTGCTCTGTGCCTCGGTACACGGCCGACCACGCCGCGCCGACCGCGATAGGCAGATGCGCGCCGACGATCGCGTACGAACCCATCGCGCCCTTCTCGACGTCCGTGAGGTGCATCGACCCGCCCTTACCCTTGAGCAATCCGCATTCGCGACCCATCAGCTCGCCCAGCACACCGGTCATCGACGCGCCGCGCGCCTGGGTGTGGGCATGTCCGCGGTAGGTGCAGAAAGTCCAGTCGTCGGGACGCATCGCGACGCCGAACGCCGCGGCGATCGCCTCCTGCCCCAGCGCGAGGTGACTGGTGCCCTTGATGAGGTTCTGCAGGAACAGATCGTAGGCGCGCTTCTCGCAATACCTGAGCTCGAGCAGGAGCTGGTAGAGGCGGAGGCGCGTGTCGGGGTCGATGTCCGTCTCCGCGGCCGATGCCGGTTTCGCTTTTCGCTTGACTGATGTAGCCATGTCTCCTCGATCGATTACGTGCCCAGGTAGATACCACCATCGCTGCCGCCGATCGGCGTCGCGCAATATGCGCCGGCACCGCCTCGCCGCGTGGATTGGCGTCGCCGCGAACTCGGTCAGTACTTGTTGGCGACCGGCAGCTCGTCCGCAGGATACAGCGTGATGACCTTCGCGCCGTCCGGGCCGAGCACGACCTCTTCCTCGATCCGCGCAGCCGAGATTCCATCGGTGGCGGGGCAATAGGTCTCGACCGCAAACACCATGCCGGCTTTCAGCTCGTAGGGTTCCTTGAACGAATTGAGCCGGGAAATCAGCGGTCGCTCGTGCAATCCGAGCCCGAGGCCATGGCAGAAGTTGAGGCCGAACGCAGCCATCTCGGAGTCGAATCCGATCTCTTCCGAGGTCGGGAAAGCGTTTGCAACCTTGTCGGTCGACATACCCGGCTTGAGGAGCTCGATCGCGCGATCCATCCACTCGCGCGCCTTCTTGTAGGCAGTAAGCTGCGGAGCCGTCGCGCGCCCGACGCTGAACGTGCGGTAGTAGCAGGTCCGGTAGCCCATGAACGTGTGCATGATGTCGAAGAACGCCTGATCGCCCGGGCGAATGATGCGGTCGGTGAAATTGTGCGGATGCGGGCTGCAGCGTTCGCCGGCGATCGCGTTGATCGCTTCGACCGAATCCGAGCCCAGATCGTACAGCCGCTTCGTCGCCAGCCCCACGATCTGGCTTTCCTTCACGCCGGGCTTCAATGCCTCGGCGATATCCTGATACACGCCGTCGACCATCGCGGATGCGATGTTGAGGAGCGTTATCTCGTCGTGACTCTTGACCTCGCGCGCATCCAGCATCAACTGCTGTCCATCGCGGATATCGATGCCCTGCTTCTGCAGGGCGAACATCATGGGGGGCTCGCACAGATCGAGTCCGAGCGGCATGTCGGCCACGCCCTCCTGGACCAGCAGCGCCTTGATCTCTTTGGCCGCCTCCTCGAACAACCCGACCTTGGGGCCGATCGCACCCCGCATGCCGGGATTTCCCGCTCGGCAGTGGTCTTCCAGTAGCCAGGGACAATTGAGCTTGTGATGGCGGGCGGCGGACCCGAAGTCCCAGATGTACGGCTCGCCGTTTCCGGTGAGCAACGTATAGCGAATGAGCTTGTCGCGCGCCCATTCACCGATCACCGTGCTCGAAATGTAGCGGATGTTGTACTGATCGAAGCACAGAATGGCGCCCAAACCCGACTTGGCGAGCGACTGTCTCGTGCGCGCAAGGCGGTACCGGTGCAGCCGCCGGAAATCGACCCGTTCCTCGAAGTCCACCTGCATCGGACCAGGCGCCTGCAACGGTCGATGCCATCTGTGATGCGGATCGATGTCCTCGGGATTGATGACGATCGGTTCGATACTGTTTTTGCGGGCCATCATCTCCTCCTAGGCAATGTCGTCAATCCGACTCGGCGCCGGACCGCGGTGAATGGAGCCCCGACGACATGCAAATCAATGGCGCAGATCAGTGGCAATTGACCAACGGCAATCGACGCGCGCCGCGGCGCTTCGCGGAGCTGAATTTCGATACCAGTATGCGCTCGGCAAGCGTCATGAGAGACACCCGCGCTCGCGACGGCGCGCCCGATTCTCGATCTCCTCCGGCTCGACTGACGTTATCGAAATACCGTACTTGTGTCAATTTCCATCGATATTTCTCCGCGCTGCCCAGAGCCGCCTCGCGCCGATGCAACTCGTGATGTCGCATCACTTGACGCGGGCGGATTACGCCGTGCGCACGAATGAATATTTCGGATCCGCGGTGAGGCACTCCGCCTCGGGGATGCCATGCTCCTTGCGCACCATGTTCGTCCCGAGCACCAGCGAAACCATCTTGTAGACGGCGTGGCGGCGGCTCATCCCCTCGCGCCCCATCCCGCAGTCGGAGCACACCACGAGGCGCTCGACCGGAATGTGCTTCAGCGCCAGGCGCAACGCATCCGCGACCTCCTGCGGGCTCTCGACCTGAAGCGTGTGATGGTCGATGACGCCGATGCCGACCTTCTTCTCGGTGATCTGCTTGCCGATCGCCTCGAGATCGATCGCGCCGGAGCTGCGCGTCTCGAACGTGATGACGTCCGCGTCGACCTGATTCAGCAGCTCGAGGGCCGGCTTGTAGGTCTGCACCGCTGCGAACATGCGTTGCTGGGACGGGTTCCCCCAGCACGTGTGGCACCACACCTCGGTCTTCGCGCGCAGCCCTTTGACCGTATTGTTGAAGACCTTCAGCATGAATTCCGGATTGATGACCTTGTCGACGAACCCGCGGGCGGCAAGCAGGTGGATCTGCGGCTCCTCCATCTGGATGACCGGGCACCCGGCATCGGCGAGATCGTGCAGCTCCTCGTTGAACGCGTCGCTGAGCGCCATGATTCGCGACGGAATGTCCTTGTAGTGCTTGTCCTGAACGGCGAAGGCGACCAGCTCGGGGGTGACGGTGCCGAACTTCACCGGCTTCTTCGTCAGGCGCTGCGCCGCCTTCCACAGTTCGGCATACTGCATTTCGCCGCGGCCGACGGGACCGGCGATCGTGGGCATGACGCGCGCTTCCAGGTAGTCATGGAGAATGTGCCCGCGCGGGAACCCGATGCCACCGGCGCCCGCTCGCGCCAGCTTGGGATGGTCGTGCTCGAAACCGGTCATGTGGTGCGGCGGGTAGCTGGTCCAGCTCTGCCCGCCGACGTCCTCGTCAAAACGGCAGTCGCCATCCGTGCAGATGTCCAAGCCAGCGAGTTCCTGGTCGCGGAGATAGACCGACAGCGCGTCGGTGTACTGCTCGCGGTAGCGCGAGTTCACCATCGCATTGAGAAACGAACGTGTGCCGAGATTTTCCGTGTACCACGCCGGGCGCGGCAGCGAGCCGATGACGGCCGTCGGAAGCACGATCTTGGCGGTAGCTGTAAACATGTTCCCTCCCTTTCCTTTTGTGATGCGGGGCGCTTCGAAGCCGAGCGCGAAGCCCTGAAAGCCTGCGAATTATCGTATCACGGCGCAATTCCGGAATACGCCGCCATGCGACAGCGGGAATGTCGGTGGGACATCGCCCATCTGCCGCGAAACGTATGTCGCTGCACTGCGACAATGCATTGCACTTGCCGCAAGACGAAGTGTAGTCATGGTCACTACAATTGCGCTGCCGGCACGCCATGCAATCGGTCGCGCTCCGAGCGCTCGGCCGCAGGCACGACCTTTGATCCCGTCTTAGATCCCGTCTTTGTTCCCATATGCGTGGAGTCCCACAATGCTCTATGTCATGTTCTGAATCGACCGGCCGGGCGTCGAGGAAAAGCGCCGGCAGGTCATCCCCGCGCACATCGAATACCTCGCCACCAACCCGATCAAGATCGTCATGTCGGGCCCGCTCGTCTCCGACGATGGCGGGAAGACCATCGGCAGCCTCTACATGCTCGAAGCCGCGAACCGCGCCGAGATCGAAAAATTTCAGCACGCGGACCCGCTGTACAATGCGGACATCTGGGAGATGGTCGAAGTGCGCGCATTCAACAAGCGCCTCGGCTGACGGGCAGCGTCGCTGCCCGCATTCAAAGCTAATCCAAGGAGACGGGAATGGATCTGGGACTGAAGGGAAAGAACGCGGCGATCTCGGGCTCGAGTCAAGGAATCGGCAACGCGATCGCCATGGCGCTCGCCGCCGAAGGATGCAACGTCGCGATTTCCGGGCGAAACGACGAGCGCATCGAAAAGGCGGTCGCGGAAGCAAAGGCCAAGGGCGTCAAAGCGGTGGGCATCAAATGCGATTTCTCGAAGCGTGCAGGCTGCGAGAAATTCGTCGAGGACGCGGTCGCGGGCTTAGGCGGGCTCGATATCCTGGTGAACAACGTGGGCGGGATGATTCCAGGAACGCTCGACGGTCTCACCGAGGAGCAGTGGAGCATGGTGCTCAACACGAACCTGATGGCCTATGTCTGGACCACGCGCGCCGCCATTCCCCACCTAAAGAAATCGAAGGCCGGCCGGATCCTCAACGTGTCGGGCGTGAGTGGCACCCAGTTGATGCCGGGCGCGCTCACTACCTCGATCCCGAACTCGGCCATCATCGCATTTTCGAAGCTGATGGCCGCCGATCTGGGACCGCACGGCATCACGGTCAACAACATCAATCCGGGGATGACGGCAACCGACTCCTGGGGGCCCCGCGCCGAGGCAATGGCCAAGGTGCGAAACACGACTGCGGACGGCGTTCGTCAGTCAATGTCCGCTCAGACGCTGCTTGGACGTTGGGCCGAACCGCGCGAAATTGGCGAGGCCGCAGCGTTCCTGGTGTCGGAGCGCAATTCGTACATGACGGGCGCGACCATTGAAGTCGACGGTGGCTACACAAAGTACATCTAGCATCCACATTGAACTTGCGGCCGACGTTCGGAGAGGGCGGAATGCACCGCTTTCTCACGGCATTTGATCACTCGCCATCCAATCCCCGGATGACGTGGCGGATGACATCGAACGAAAACCCGCGCGCCTGCAGAAACCGCGACTGCTTCGCGCGCTCCGCGGCGCTTTGAGCAGGCGCGCCGAAGCGCTTTTTCCAGACCTCGCGCGCCCGCTCGAGCTCGCTCGTCTTCAACTCGGCGGAGATCCGCTCTACTGCATCGGCCGCTACCCCTTTGTTGCGCAGCTCGCGCACGACGCGCGCTCCGCCGAACTTGCGGGCCAGGGACTCGCTGCGGGAGACGGCATAGCGCTCATCGGAAATGAGCTTGCGCCGAACCAGATCGTCCAGGACAGCTTGCAGCTCTTCGGGAGATTCAGCGTGCGGGGCGAGCCTGCGACCAAGCTCGTCCCGGGTGTGCTCACGCCGCGCGAGGTGGGCAATCGCCCGCTCGCGCAGCGTGAGTGACTTTTTCACGTGCGGCGCTCAGGCCTCGACAGTTTCGGGCGCGGCCGCCGCAGGATTCGCGGGATTCGCGATCCCGAGTTTTGTGCGGATCTTCGCCTCGAGCTCGGCGGCCAGCTCGGGATGCTCCTTCAGGTAATCGCGTGCATTGTCCTTGCCCTGGCCGATGCGATCCTTCTTGTAGGCGTACCACGCACCCGACTTTTCGACCACTCCAGCCTGCACGCCGAGCTCCAGGATCTCTCCCAGACGTGAGATGCCCTCGCCGTAGAGGATGTCGAACTCCGTCTGGCGAAACGGCGGCGCCACCTTGTTCTTCACCACCTTCACGCGCGTCTCGTTTCCGATCACCTCGTCGCCCTTCTTGATTGCGCCGATGCGGCGAATATCAAGACGCACCGACGCATAGAATTTCAAGGCATTGCCACCGGTCGTCGTTTCGGGATTCCCGAACATCACGCCGATTTTCATGCGGAGCTGGTTGATGAAAATGACCAGGGTGTTCGTGCGCTTGATGTTTCCGGTGAGCTTGCGCAGCGCCTGGCTCATGAGACGCGCCTGCAAGCCGGGCAGCTGATCGCCCATCTCGCCCTCGATCTCGGCCTTCGGCACCAGCGCGGCCACCGAGTCGATCACGATCGCGTCGATCGACCCCGACCGGACCAGCATGTCCGCGATCTCGAGACCCTGTTCGCCGGTGTCGGGCTGCGAGATCAGCAATTCGTCGATCTTGACGCCCAGCTTGGCGGCGTACTGTGGATCGAGCGCGTTCTCGGCATCGATGTAGGCCGCAGTTCCGCCCGCTTTTTGCACTTCGGCCACGACCTGCAGGCATAACGTGGTCTTCCCGGACGACTCGGGGCCGTAGACTTCGACCACGCGACCTCGCGGCAACCCGCCTACGCCGAGGGCGATGTCGAGACCGAGCGAGCCGGTCGAGACGACCTGGACGTCCGGGGCAGCCTGGGAATTCATGCGCATGATCGAGCCCTTGCCGAACTGCTTCTCGATCTGGGCAAGCGCGGCCGTGAGGGCCTTGCTCTTGTTATCTTCCATGATGTGGGTGACTTCCTCTCGAGCAGACACGCTATTCTCCCATAATCGCCGTGGCGGTTCGTGAAACTGAACCTGAATCGCGCGGGCGCGCGCGGCGATGAGCGCGCGGAACGCGGCGGTCGCGGCCCGAGTGGACTGATTCCGGGCAGCAATCGGACACGCGCAGAGTAACGGCCGCACTGGCTCAGGGTGTGAGCCCGGGCAAGTGTCGCAGTCGGAATCCGGGCGCGGGCATTTCGCCGCACCTGACTGCAAGGACTTCATTTCGCACGGGAAACGACCGGCGGTGCGAATGGGGATGGCCAAACTGTAGTCGCCCACCCGGCCGAAGGGCGCCTCCGACGGATCAGGAGGTGCGCACAGCACTCCCAGTAGCAAGGCGAACCGGCACGCGGCGCGGTCCGAAAGGTCGCTCGAAGTGCGCGAAGCGACCCGCGATCGCGGTGCCGCACTCCTTGCAGCATCCGTCGTCCGTGACACGATAGTTGAGGATGCGATGCCAGTCGCGCACCACTACCGCATTGCCGCATCCCGGACAGAATGTCGTTCCGCCTTCGGTGTCGTGCACGTTGCCGGTATAGACGTAGTTCAACCCGCAATCCATGCCGATTCGCCGCGCGCGGCTGAGCGTGGCCGCAGGAGTCGCTGCGATATCGTTCATCTTGTAGTCGGGATGGAACGCCGTGAAATGCACCGGCACGTCCGGCCCGAGTTCCGTTGCCACCCATTTTGCGAGGGCACCCAGCTCGGCATCGCTGTCATTCCGCCCCGGGATCAGCAGGGTCGTGATCTCGATCCAGACCCCGCTCGCGTGTTTCAGGTAGACCAGCGTGTCCAGGACCGGTGCCAGGTGCCCGCCGCACAGCTTGAAGTAGAACTCGTCGGTGAACGCCTTCAGATCGACGTTTGCGGCGTCCATCTTGGCGTAGAACTCACGCCGTGGTTCCGCATGTATGTATCCCGCGGTGACGGCCACCGTCTCGACGCCGGCTGCGTGACAGGCATCGGCGACGTCCATT
>JBAVOG010000058.1:0-6103 GCA_049691875.1 Burkholderiales bacterium
ATCGACCCGTGGTAGTGCGCCGGAATCCGCACGTTTGCGCCCGTGATCAGAAAGCCGATCAGCCCACCGGCCGAAAACAGCACCAGAGACGTCGTGAGTGCGGCCCGGAGCGGCCGCTGTGATTCATCGGTCGTCCGCGCACTGACCAGCGCGACCAGAACAGCGAGCGTCAACGGGAGCATCGCCAGGCCGCCGCCGAATCGCATCAGCCAGGTCAGCAGCCGATAGTGCTCGACCGACGGTACCGCATAGGCGAGGTAGATCACCGGGGTCAGGAAGACGGACACCAGTGCCACCGCGAATAGCAGCACTGCGACGCGCGGCGTGAGCGGAACGGGTGCGCCGATGGCCGAGGCGAGCCACAACCACGACACCATCATGAGCAGCGTCCAGGTGAACTGGAGCACGTGTCCGCCCCCCCAGAAGAGGAGCTCGTAGTACGCCTTGCCCTCGAGTCCGCGCGGCACGTCGAGCCACGACCACGCGAACGCGGCGAGCGCGATTGCGGTCGCCACCACCGAGCTGTTCAGCCCGAAGCGCAGCGCCGCAGCTCCATCCAGGCGTGTCCCGACGCGCGGCACCGCCACCATTCCGCGGAGCACCAGCAGGACCGTGCCCGCGGCGATCGCCGCCAGCCCGGTGAGGAACACCGCGCCGTCCAGGACCGGAACGTAATTCGACATCACCGGCGCGGCGCGCTGCACGAACGGCGCCGCCGCAAGCAGTCCGGTTCCGGCAACGGCCAGCGCAAGCGCCGTCCAGCCGAGGGCCGTCCATCCGGGCGTGGAGTTGATGCTCCAGTACATGCCGCCGATCGCGACGAACCACACCAGGACCGAGAGGTCCACGTGCACGACGAGCGCGACGCGAAAGAAATTCTCGACCGGAAAGATTCCGGCGAGCCCGGGCGTGCGCGAGACCACGAGCAGTATCGAGTACACACCTGCACCGATGATTGCCGCGAGCGCGAGATACAACCATCCGCGCGCGAGCTGCGCACGCGTGTCGTCCGGCACTGCTACCAGATATTCACCGCGCGGCCGCGCGATCCAGCGCCAGACTCGGACGACACCACGGCCTTCGTCGGCACGCGCATCGGCAACGCCGGCAACATCCGCAACCCGATTTGCCGTCCGCTCGGCTCCTTCACCCAATTGCGGCCTCCTTGCGCTTGGGCCACGTGGTCCGGCGCTGCGGATCGGGCGGTAACGCCGCCAGCGTGCTGCGAAACGCTTCCATCGCCGCGCGCAGATCGTCGAGCCGGGTCGCGTCCGCCCAGGCGATTCTCACCCGCTCGCGCGGCACCGAGACGCGCAGATGAGGCTCGCGGTCCCCCGCGATGCGCTGCGCGGCCCAGGTGTTCCCATGCCGGTAGTAGCAGCCATCTTCGGCGCAGCCGGTGACGAGCACCCCGTCGGCGCCGCTGCGCAGCGCGTAGTCGATGAATGAGGGCGGCAACTGTCCGGTGCAGAGCAGGCTGATCACGCCGGTATCGGTTCGCTCCAGTTTACGCGCGTCCGCGGCGCAATCGCACCCGAATACCAGGATTCGCGGACTGCCTGCGATGCCGGCCAGCGCGCGGTCCAGACGGGCGCGCATCTCGGCGAGCGAGAGCTGCGGCATGTCGATACCCGTGACAAGCTCGACAACGGTGCGAAACGGCGTCGATGATGGACATGCGCCCGCGCAAATGCCGCAGCTCACGCACAACTCCGGCAACACTCGCGCGAGCCCGGCGCCGCGCCGGCCGTCGGTGCGCGGTTCCACCACGACCGCGCCGAAGGGGCAATCGGCAAAGCAGCGACCACAGCCATTGCAATTCGCCGGATCGACCAGAGCCACCGGGGCGCGCCGCACCCGCGCGAGCCAGGGCAGCATGACGAGCGCGAGCGTGCCGAACCCGGCGATTGCCCACAGCGCGACCGGAGACGTGGCGTCCATCAGCGGATGAATGAATAGCAGGTACCAGTCGACCGCGACCGCCACGGGCACCGCCCCGTAGTCCGGCGGCGGCATGCTCGCCACCGGTCGGACGAGCGACAGCGCGACGAGCGTTGCAAGCGTCCCGAGCATGAGCGCGCGGGTCGGCGCCACATCTGGCCGTGTCACCCGCTGGATGTGCAGCCACATACCGAGCAGCAACGTGAGCGGGATCGCGACGTGCAGGAACGAGAGGAGCGCATAGAAGCGGTCGCTCATCTGTCCGCTGGAGAGGAAATTGCGCACCATCGACAAACCGAAGAGTGGCAAGGTATCGAGCCATTCCGCGGTAGCGGTCAGGCTCCACTGGGCAAGCTGGTCCCCGACGAGCCAGTAGCCCCCGATACCCGACGCGTAGAGGAACCAGATCAGCAGCACGCCGGTGACCCAGGAAAACCAGCGTGCGCCGCTGAACCGGCCCGCCAGGAGTTCCCGCACGAGATGGAGCGCAGTGACCACGACGAAGCCGTCGGCAGCGTAGCGATGCAGGCTCCGGATGGCCGAACCGAAGACGGAAGATGAAAGCGCGTCGATCGAGCGGTAGGCGCCCTCGGCGGTGCCCTCGAACACGATGTACAGATAGAGTCCTGTGCCGAGCATCACCCAGAAGAAGAGAAATCCGAGCGCGCCGAGGTGGCGCAGGGGATTCCCGCGCGCGCCGAACGCCGCATCGAACGCGCGCTCCACGCGCTCCCACGCTTGCCACGCCACACGCCATACCGCGAGGGACGGGACACCTTGCGGCATTGTTTCGGTATCGGTGGACGTCATTCCGGACGACATTCCATCAATGCACGAACTGGAACCCGCCCTTGCCGGCATTGAAATCGATCAGGAGAACTTTGCCCGGCGCGAGGTCGATCGTTGCCTCCGCGATGTAGGTGAACTTGCCGTCGGGGCCATCGGCCAGGCGTGCCCTGAAAACGTGCTTGCCTGCGACGACCGGCAGGCGCCGGTACACCGTGGCGGCGCCGTCGCGCTTGAGCCCCGCCGGCCGCGCGGTGATCGCGTAAATCGGCTTGCCGTCCATCTCGATCTCGACTTTCACCGGCGAACGCTCGCGCGGACACACCGTCTTGACGCGCATGTTCGGCGCGAGCTTGGCAAGCTCCTCGGGTGTTCGCTCGTGGCAGGGCGAAATCGGCTGCGCCCCGTGACTGAACGAAAGGCGCACCAGCGCCTGGTCGGGTGGCAGCACCTGGAACACCGGGTAGCTGGAGAAGTAGCCGATGGCTGCGCCGAAGGCGACGTATAGGGCGGCCTGGGCGCCATAGCGGAAGATCGCGTTCATGCCGACCCTCCCAGACGCACCATGTCGGCCGAGGGTGTCTCGGTTCGCGGCGCAAACCGGAACGCGTCGGAAAAGCAGTCGTGATCGCTCATGCCCTTGGCCTGAAACGCGGGACGCGCCGCCTGCACCATCGCGACCGACCCGCACGCGTAGACCTGATGGTCGGACAGGTCGGGAAAGTCGGCGATGATCGCCTCGTGAACGAGCCCGGTCCGACCCTCCCACCGGTCCTCGGGCTGCGGGTCGGAGAGCACAGGTACGAACTTGAAGTTCGGACTCTGCCGCTCCCACGTGCGCGGCAGGTCAGGCAGGTACAGGTCACGCAAACTGCGCGCGCCCCAGTAGAGATACATCTTGCGCCGGAATCCGGTGTGGATCGCGTGCTCGACCATGCTCTTCACCGGCGCGAACCCGGTTGCGCCGGCGACGAAGATGATCGGCTTCTCGCTGTCCTCGCGCAGGAAAAACGATCCGAGCGGACCTTCGAAGCGCACGATGTCACCGACCTTCATCTCGTTGAAGACATGGGTCGTGAACAGACCGCCAGGCACGAGCCGGATCTGCAGCTCGATCAGCTCGCGCTCGTGCGGCGCGGTGGCGAAGGAAAAGCTCCGCTTCTCGCCGTTGGGCAGGAGGACGTCGATGTACTGTCCGGCGTAGAAGCGCGGCGTCTCCTCGCCCTCGCACTTCAGGAACACCTGCATCACGTCGTGCGAGAGCTTGTTCATACTCGCTACACGCGCAGTGTGCACCGTGACCGCGATCTTGCCGGGGGTCTCGACCGGCACGTACTCGACTTCGATGTCCGATTTCGGCGTGCACGCGCAGAGCAGCACCTTGCCCTGCACGCGCTCTTCGTCGGTGAGGAACGCCTTCTGGTACAGGCCGTAGTCGACCGTGCCCTGCAGGATCGTCGCCTTGCACATCCCGCAGCCGCCGCTGCGGCAGTCGAAGGGAACCTTGACGTCCTCGCGCAAAGCCGCGTCCAGCACGAACTCGCCGTCGCGGATCGCGATGATCCGGTTGTCCGGGTGGATCATCATGTGGAACGCTTCCTTGCGCATCCGCTTGGGCGGCAGCCACGGCAGCGCCAGCGCGAGGAGCGTCAGGCCACCGACGAGAACCCACACCTCGGCAGACGTCCAGCGTTGCAGGAGTGCGTACACGGGCAGGTAGAACCAGTCGGGCTCGATCAGCGTGACGGCGACGGAGAGATCCGCCTGTCCGCCCTGGCTTTGCACCGGCTTCACGAGCGAGAGGACGACGAGCGCGCCGAGCCCGTAGAGCGCGAGAGTGCGCGGCGGCATGATCTTCGCGGCCGGCACCCGCTGGGTGTGGATCCACAGGACCAGCAGCACGCCGAGCGGCAGTCCGATGTGGATGAACGAGAGCAGCGAGAAGAGCCGATCGTTCACCGCGCCCTCGAAGATGAAGTTGCGGATCAGCGTGCCCCCGAACACGGGCAGCACGTCGAACCACTCCGCGGTCGTGACGGTGACGAACTGAGCGAGCCGGTCCCAGGGCAGCATGTAGCCGTTGACGCCGCTCGCATACACCAGCCACAGCACGATCACACCGCTGACCCAGGAGAACCAGCGGAAGCTCCGGTAGTGATCGAAGAAGAAATGGCGCGCGACGTGCAGCAGCATCGTGAGCACCATGGCATCGGACGCATACCGGTGCACGCTGCGCATCACCCCGCCGAACCACCACTGCTGGTGCGAGATGTACTCCACCGAGTCGTAGGCTTCCTGCACCCCGGTCTTGAAGAACGCGTAGACGATCAGGCCGGAGACGACCACCACCCAGACCATGAAATAGGAGATCGCGCCGAGGTGGAAGAGCGGATTCAAGTGCTCGCCGAAGACGCGTGTGAACAGGCCGTCCATGCGATTGAACGTCCACTGCCCTGCCCGCTGGATGAGCTTCAGCACTGCGGGTCCCGCGCGGCCGCCGCACGGTCGAACCGCCGCCGCTTGGCAAACTCGTGCGAGAGGAACCAGATCCCGCCGATCAGCATCAGGAGGAACATGACGATCGCGCTCACCACCGACCACTGGAATCGATAGACCCCGGTGCGCGGATCGTAGACGGTGCAGAGTATCCGGATCCGCTCGATCACGTCACCCACGCTCCGTGTCGGCAACGTCTTGCCCGTGACGAGCTGCTGCAGCGGATCGATGAAGAGCGGCAGCGCGAACTCCTCGCCGTATACCTGCCGGAAGACCTTGCCTTCCGCATCGACGATCGTCGTCTGCGTGACATGGTCGAATCCGCCGGGCGTCGCCAGGTACTGAAATCCGAAATCTGCGACGAGCCCGGGTATCTGCTTCTCGAATGGCGAGAGGAACTCCCACTGCGGGTCGTCGATGCCGTATCGACGCGCGAAATCGCGCATCGACTCGGGCGAGTCGTACGGCAGGTTGAATCCGATCGAGACCACGTTGAACGTGCCGGTTCCGAGCGTCCGCTGCGCGGCACGGATCGCCTTGGCGAGGCGCGCAGTGGTGGTCGGGCACGCCGAGAAGCAACCGGTGTAGACGAAATTCACGACCAGCGGCTTGCCGCGATAGTCGGCAAGCCGTACGGTCTTGCCCTTGCGATCGCGGAAGGCGTAATCGCCGATCGGCTTGCCGATCACGCTCTGGCTGAATTTCAACGCCTGCTCCGGATCGAACGCCTTTCCGCCCGACGCGCCGCCGGTGACGTTGTCCGCGATAGCCGACGTCGCGCAGATCGCGAGCGCGGCGATCACCACCGCGCCCGCTCTGCGGGCACCCCTCCTCAACGAGGAGGGGAAATTTCATATCCCCTCGTCTTCAAGGAGGGGTG
>JBAVOG010000059.1:0-3683 GCA_049691875.1 Burkholderiales bacterium
GCGCAATCCCGGGCGCGACGCGCTCGAGGCGGATGCCGCTGCGATTCGCAAGGCGCTCCAGCAGGAGGCCGGCGGAAGGTAGACTCAAAGGTTCTTTCCCCTCCTTTTCATGGAGGGGTGGCTGCGAAGCAGCCAGGGTGGTTCGGCAAATGCTGCACACCACCCCGCCCGCCGCGCGGGCACCCCTACTTGAAAAGGAGGGGAAAAGAACAATACTCGCCGTCGTTTACTCGCGATCGGGCTTCGTCCAGCGCGGGGGACGCTTCTCGATGAAAGCGTCGATGCCTTCGCGGCCTTCCTCGTGCGCGAAGCTCGTCGCGATGACCTTTCCGGCGAGCTCGTAGGCGCGCTCGATGCCGAGCTCCATCTGCTCGTAGAACGCCCGCTTCCCTTCCGCCATGGTCTCGCGCGGCTTCGACTCGATCTGCCCGGCCAGCTTCAGGACCGCGGCGTCGAGCTCGTCGGCAGGAACCACGCGGTTGACCAGCCCCCAGCTCAGCGCGGTTTTCGCGTCGATCATCTCGCCGGTGAGCAGCATTTCCAGCGCATGCTTGCGCGAGAGATTTCGCCCGATCGCGACGCCGGGCGTCGAGCAGAGGAATCCCCAGGTGACGCCCGGTGCGGTGAACTTGGCGGCATCCGATGCGACGGCAAGGTCGCACTGCGCCACCAGCTGGCAGCCCGCCGCGGCCGCTGCGCCCTGTACCCGCGCGATCACGGGCTGCGGCATGCGCGTCATGGACACCATCATGCGGCTGCAGCGGCGAAAGAGGCCCTCGATCCTCGGTTGCGTGCCGAGCTCGCGAATCTCCTTGAGATCGTGCCCGGCGCAGAATCCCTTCCCGGCGGCTGCCAGCACGATCACGCGCACGCTCTCGTCCTGCTCGATCTCGTCCATCGCCTGCTGAAGCGCGCCGATCATCTCCGCCGTGAGGAGATTGAACTGGGTCGGCCGGTTCATGGTCAGCGTGGTAATACCGCCGCGGTCCTCGCGGAGCAGCACCGGCTCGGTCGATTGCGGTACAGCGCTCATGGGGTTTCCCCTTCCTGCGTATCTTTAGGTGTCGATCGCAGCGGCGGACTTCGCCTGCTCGCGAAGCGCGTACTTTTGGATTTTACCCGTGGAGGTCTTCGGCAGTGTGAGAAAGACCACGGCCCGGGGCACCTTGAACCGGGCGAGGTTCGCGCGACAGTGATCCACGATCTCGGTCTCGGTAACTTGTGCGCCGGGCTTGATTTCCACGAAGGCGCACGGCGTCTCCCCCCATTTCGGGTCCGGCTTCGCCACCACCGCGCACGCGAGCACCGCAGGGTGGCGGTAGATCACGTCCTCCACCTCCAGGGAGGAAATGTTCTCGCCCCCCGAAATGATGATGTCCTTCGCGCGGTCCTTGATCTTCATGTAGCCGTCGGGCTGCATCACCGCGAGGTCCCCCGAATGAAACCAGCCGCCGGCGAACGCTGCCTCGGTCGCAGCGGGATTCTTGAGGTAGCCCTTCATGGCGATGTTGCCGCGGAACATGATCTCGCCCATGGTCTCCCCGTCCCAGGGCACGGGCTGCATGGTCTGCGGATCCAGGACGGTGACGCCCTCCTCCAGTATGTAACGCACGCCCTGCCGTCCATTCCGCTCGGCACGTTGCCTGATGTCGAGCGTTTCCCATTCCGCGTGCTTCGCACACACGGTCGCCGGTCCATAGACTTCCGTCAGACCGTAGACATGCGTGAGATCGAAGCCGATCTCCTCCATCCCCTCGATCATCGAAGCGGGCGGGGCAGCGCCGGCGACGAACGCGGAGACTTTCCAGTCGATCCCCGCACGCAAGTCCGCGGGAGCGTTGATGAGGGTGGAATGGACGATCGGCGCGCCACAGTAGTGAGTCACGCGGTGACGCTTGATCAAATCGAAGATGACCACCGGATCGACCTTGCGCAGGCACACGTTCACGCCGGTATTCGCGGCCATGCTCCAGGGAAAGCACCAGCCATTGCAGTGGAACATCGGGAGTGTCCACAGATAGACCGCGTGCTTGGGCATGCTCCAGGTCAGAAGGTTGCTCAATGCATTCAGGTACGCGCCGCGGTGCGAGTAGACGACCCCCTTGGGATTGCCCGTCGTCCCGGAGGTGTAGTTTAGGGAGAGCGCCTGCCACTCGTCCTTCGGTGGCAGCCACTCGTGTGCCGGATCTCCCAGTGCGAGCAGCGCCTCGTAGTCGAGCGCGCCAATGCGCTCGCCAGGCCCATCGTAGACGGGATCGTCGACGTCGACGACAAGCGGCTTCCGGTTGATCCTCCCCAGAGCCTGAGCGATGGTTGCCGAGAACTCGCGGTCGACGAGAATGACATTCGCCTCACCGTGCTCGAGCATGAAGGCGATGCTCTCCGCGTCGAGCCGTGTATTCAGCGTATTGAGCACCGCGCCCGTCATCGGTACGCCAAAATGGCACTCGTACATCTCGGGGATGTTGGGCAGCATGGCCGCCACGGTGTCGCCGATTCCGATGCCGTTTCGGACCAGCGCAGAAGCAAGACGACGGGCGCGCGCGTAGGTGTCCGCCCAGCTGAACCGCCGGTCCCCGTGCACGACCGCCAGACGCCCGGGGTAAGTGTAAGCGGACCATTCCAGAAACGTGAGCGGCGTGAGCGCCGCGAAATTCGCGGCATTGCGGTCGAGATCCACCACGTAGGGATTCGCCATCGCTTCGCGCATCAAACCCTCCCGCATCACACTCTTCCGATTGTGCACAACCTCAAGAAACCCTGTCAGCCTTCGCCTGGTGTGTCCGCCAGCCATACGCACCCGGACTTCGCGTCCTTTGCGATGCCCTGAAGGATGCGCGCGTGCTCGGCGGCTTCGGCCTTGCTCGCCCGGAGCACCAACAAAGCCGGACGCTCCGCGCGTCGACCAGTCTGCAAATCGACGTTCGGGCGTGGCCGCCCGAGCTCGATTGCGAGACTGTCCTGGCCGCGGGTCATTGCAAGATACACTTCCGCCAGGAGCTCGGCGTCGAGGAGCGCTCCGTGCAGAGTACGGTGCGCATTGTCGATCTCGTAGCGCTCGCAGAGAGCGTCGAGCGAGTTCTTGCGCCCTGGATGAAGTTCGCGCGCTTGCGCCAGCGTATCGAGGATCCCCGCCACCTGCGCGGCGATCGGCTCCGCGCCGACCCGACCCAGCTCGAGGTCGAGAAACTCCACGTCGAACGCCGCGTTGTGGATGATGAGCTCCGCTCCACGCACGTAGTCGAGAAAGTCTCCCGCGACTTCGCCGAACCGCGGCTTGTCCGCGAGGAACTCGCTCGTGATCCCGTGCACGCGCAGCGCACCCTCCTCGATCTCGCGCTCAGGATTGATGAAGCGGTGAAAGCGATTGCCCGTCAGGCGTCGGTTCAGGATTTCCACGCAGCCGATCTCGATGATTCGGTCGCCCATCCGCGCATTCAGCCCGGTCGTTTCGGTATCGAGCACGATCTGTCGCATGCGGGATGTCAGTGGCTCTCTGCGACCGCGTGCGCACCAGCGGGCACCGCTTCCTCCGTCGATCGGCGCTCCCGTCGGGCGAGCAGCGTGTAGACGGTCGGGACCACGAACAAGGTGAGCAGCGTCCCCACGAGCAGGCCGCCAACGACCACCCACCCGATGGGCTGACGGCTCTCGGCGCCGGCGCCGCTCGCCAGGGCGAGCGG
>JBAVOG010000060.1:0-1602 GCA_049691875.1 Burkholderiales bacterium
TCTTCCGCGGCCACGACAACGTGCAGGGCGCGACCGACGTCGGCCCGAACTCGCACACGCTGCCTGGCTACTACGGGCTCGCGGCGGGGGCGTGGAAGCACTGGGCGCGCGTGTGGAACGTCGATTACGCGTGGCTGACGAAGCAGTTCGCCGACCCCAAGATGATGGACAGTTCGGGGATCACCGTTTCGCGCTGGGTGGACGGCGTCCTCGAGAACAAGGAGCACATCGGCCAGAAGTCGAACCTGCGGGCGGTCGTTTTCTGGGGCCACGCGCCGAACTCGCAGAGCCGGGGCCTCGACATGCTCAAGGCCATGGAGAAGCTCGATATGATGGTGGTCATCGACCCCTATCCGTCGGCCTCGGCGGCGATGTTTGCCAAGGTCCGCAAGGACGGCGCCTATCTGCTGCCCGCATGCACGCAGTTCGAGTGCGCCGGAAGCGTCGTCGCCTCGAACCGGTCGATGCAATGGCGTGAGCAGGTGATCGAGCCGCTGTTCGAATCGCGCAACGATCACATGATCATGTATCAGCTCGCCGAGAAGCTCGGCTTCGGCGATCAGCTGATCGGCAAGCGCGACGGCAAGCAGAATATCAAGCTGGTGAAGGGCAAGGGCGGCATGATGGAGCCCGACGTCGAAGACGTGCTGCGCGAGATCAACAGCGGCACTTGGACGATCGGCTACACCGGGCAGTCTCCCGAGCGTATCCAGGCCCACATGCGCAACATGCACGTCTTCGACGTGAAGTCGCTGCGCGCGGTCGGTGGCAAGGACGCGAAGACCGGCTACGACCTGACCGGCGACTACTTCGGTCTGCCGTGGCCCTGCTGGGGCAACGCGTCCGTCAAGCATCCGGGCACGCCCAACCTGTACGACACGTCCAAGAGCGTGATGAACGGCGGCGGCACCTTCCGCGCCCGCTACGGGGTCGTGAAGGATGGCGTCGACCTGCTGGCCGGGGAAGGGTCCTACTCGGTCGACAGCGAGCTCAAGTCCGGCTATCCGGAGTTCGACGACAAGCTCCTGAAGAAGCTGGGCTGGTGGGACGACCTGACGCCCGAGGAGAAGAAGGAGGCGGAGGGCAAGAACTGGAAGACCGACCTCACCGGCGGCATCCAGCGCGTCGCCCTGAAGCACGAGTGTGTCCCGTTCGGCAATGCCCGGGCCCGCGCCCTGGTGTGGAACTTCCCGGATGCCGTTCCGCTGCACCGCGAGCCGCTGTTCTCGCCGCGGCCCGACATGGTGGCGAAGTGGCCGACCCACAACGACGTCAAGATGCTCGACCGTCTGCCGACGCTCTTCAAGACCGTGCAGGACAAGTCGGTGGCCGACGGAGATTCGAAGAAGTTTCCGCTCATCCTCACGAGCGGCCGGCTCGTCGAGTACGAGGGTGGCGGCGAGGAGACCCGCTCCAATCCGTGGCTCGCCGAGCTGCAGCAGGACAACTTCGTCGAGATGAGCCCGAAGGTGGCGGCCGATCGCGGGGTTCGCAACGGCGAGTACGTCTGGGTAAGCTCGCCTTCCGGCGCCCGCATCAAGGTCAAGGCGCTGGTGACCGAGCGGGTGGGCAACGACACGGTGTTCATCCCGTTCCACTTCT
>JBAVOG010000061.1:0-21891 GCA_049691875.1 Burkholderiales bacterium
CTCCCCGCTTCGCCAGCGGGCCCGCACCATACGAGGCGAGCCACGTCGCCAAAGTCGCGTTTCCCGCGAGCTCGGCGAGCTGCGCGGGTGTTCGCCTTCGATAGCGGGCCGTGGCGTCGGCCCCATGCTCGAGGAGCAGCGCGGCAAGCTCGCGGTTACCCGCGAGCGCCGCCTGATGCAACGGCATCGTACCGAACATGTCGCGCGCATTCACGTCCGCTCCGCTCGTCAGCAGAACGCGCGCGATTTCGGGCTGCGACGCGTCGATCGCAATGTGCAGGGGCGTCGCCCCATACCGATTCGCTGCGCGGACATCGGCGCCGTACGCAATGAGAACCTCGACCACCTTCGCGTGACCCCCGCGCACTCCCGCATGCAGCGGCCCCTCGTCATCGACATCCCGTGCATTCGGATTCTCCACTTGCGCGATCAGGCGCCCGACGTCCTCGACCCGCCCTTCGCGCGCGGCCCACCAGAGTTCCGTCCGCCCGAACCGGTCACTGCCCGGCCACTTGATCCAGGCGGATTGCACACGCGTCGGTGCGGGCGCCGCCCTCGGATCGGCATCGGGGGGCATGCGTCCGGGAGAATGCGCGATATCGGCCTCGAAACACGTGGTCGCGATACTGACCGTGTCTTCACCATCGTTTTCGTACCCGTAGGCCTCGCCGTAGAACGTCGACAGTTCCTGCTCGACCGCCGCGAACTGCTCGCGTGAGCGCACGCGGCCGCGCCCGTCGCGGTACCAGTCCAGCAGATCGAAGCATCGCGCCTTGAGCATCTTTCGGACCCGCATCCCGATCAGCAGCGCATAGCCGTTCGGATTGAGCGCCTCGTTGAAATGGGGCGTGATGAACGCGGCGAAAAAATCCGACCCGAGTCGCACCCGGTCAGCGAGCCGCCAGTAGTACCCTTCCCTGACCAGCATGGGCGGCAGTACGGACTTCCCGATGCGTACGGGTTCGGTGAGATTGCGGTAGAACTTGAGGCCAGCATAGTCCGCGGCAAGATCGGCATTCGAGCGGATGCCGGTGCTCACCAGACCCAGAAAGCCGTTCTCGGAGAGGAAGGGGTTGTATCCCTTCGCGGATATCTCGACCGTGCGCGCCTCCGCCGCCGCCACGGGCAACCCCTCTTCTCGCGCGTCGAGGTATGCCGAATGGTAGATACGCCCAAGATGGATGAAGTGGAGGAGCTTGTCAGTACCGAAGAGCGTTCCGCCGACGTCCACCGTGGAGCTTCGAAAGAACGTCCTGACCCACTTGGTGAGATCGATCAGCAGCAACGGATCGTCGTAGATGTTCTGCTCGGGCTTGTATACGGCGACCAGACCGGGATAGCGGTTACGCAAGACATCTGCGTTCAGCTTTGCATCGAGCCCCTCGTTGGTCGTGATTGCGAAAAAGAGGCTCTGCCAGACCTCGCCGGCAATGAAGTCCGGGGACTGCAGCCGCGCGGTGTCTTCGGTGGGCTGGCCACGCCACAGCGAGTTCTCGATCTGCGCATTGGTCACTTTCACGGCGTCGGCGATGGCATCGTGCACGACTCCCGAGAAATACCCGCCGAGATCGGCGAACTCCCTCCCGACGGGTAGCGTGTACTGGTCGGTCTCGTGGGCGACGCCGCTCAGCGGTTGCATCGCGAGCACGAGCAGCGCGATTCCCAGCAGGCAACGGGGCGCCACGTGAGCGATTCCCGGTCGTGCGCGTGCATCCGCGACCACGACGCGCGCGGCCTGCACGCTTGCGTCACGCCTCAAGCGACTCACCACCGACCTCCACCATCACCTTTCCGACGGCGCCTTCTTCCACTGCAACGTGCGCGTCGGCGATCCGGTCCAGCGCGAACCCGTGTGACGCGGGATGCAGCGCGGTTCCGCTCGTCAGCCACGCGTTCGTGTCGCGCGCGGCGGCATCCATCGCCGCGGCCGGCATCTCGTAGACGTAGACCCAGAGCAACGTCACGTTTCGCATCATCAGCGGATAGAACGGGACTTTCGGCTCGCGCTCGGTCATCGATGCGTAGGTTGCGATCGACCCGTTGCCCTTGATCACCGCGAGCGTGGTCGGCAGGTTCGCGCCGAAATCCACTTCCGCGATGTGATCGACCCCGGCGCCATCGGTCAGAGCCATGATCCGCTCTGCCGTCCGCTCGCGCCTGTAGTCGATCACGTGATCGGCCCCCGCGCGCCGCGCGATCTCGGCCTTGGCCGCGCTGCTCACCGTGCTCACCACGGTGGCGCCGCCACGCTTGGCAAGCTGGATCGCGTAAAACCCCACGGCGCCTGCTCCGCCGGTGACCAGCACGGTCCTGCCGCGCACCGGCCCGCATCCGAAAACTGCCCGATGCGCGGTCATCGCCGGGACGCCGAGGCCCGCGCCGACGGCAAACGGCACCCCACGCGGCAAAGGATACGCACGCGTCGCAAGCGTCACCGCGTACTCCGCCGCCGTGCCGAACGCCCGCTTGTAGCCGGTGCTGTGCAGCCACACCCGCTCGCCCACGCGCGCCGGATCGACACCCTCGCCCACCCGGTCGATGATCCCGGCACCGTCGTTGTTGGGAATGACGCGGGGAAACGTGATGACCTGACCGGCAAAAGCCTCGCGCCGCTTGACGTCGGACGGGTTCACGCCCGACCAGGCGATCCGCACCCGCACTTCCCCGTGGCCCGGCACGGGATCGTCCATTTCGCCGACCGAAAGCACCTGTCTCGCCGGACCATTTCGCTCGTACCACGCCGCTTTCATTGCCGGGCTCCCGGTTCGGTTCCTGAAACTCGATTTTGACGCCGATCCCGGTGTCTTGCCGAGCGATCGACGATCGACTGACGCTGCGCAGGCAAGAGAATAGAATGGCCGCAAAGGAGGGAACAGGTTATGACACTATGTCCCGTCGCGTTGGCGGTCGGATGCAAGAAGTGTCCGGCGCTCTCGGTCTGCCCCCTGAAAGGCGTCATCGGCGATTTCAAGGAAACCAGCCAGGCGAAAGCCAAGCCGCAGGCCAAGAAGTCCAAGCGCGAAGGCAGATAGAGAGGGGAGCGTCCGTTCGTCGAGAGCGCCCGGGACGCCTCTCTCGACGCAGTGGAGCTAGCGGGTCCGGGAAGCTTTCACGAACTCGAGCGAGGTCCGGAACAGCTCGAGGTCCTTCTCGTAATCCGATGCCTCGGCACGGTCGATCTGTATCCATTCCCGGGTACTGGCCGTGCCGCCTGGCTGAAACGGCACGACGTTGTCCCGCGAGAACTGCAGTTCGGTTGCGGTGGCCACGGGGAGGCGCAACCCGATACCCTCGCCGCTGATGCAGGCAAACATCTTGTCGCTGACGAAGTAGGCGTCGAGGCCGCTGATTTTTCTTGCGCTGACTCCTGGAAGTTTGAGCAGCAGGGCGTCGATCTTCGCCTTGCGACTCGACTCGGGGGCTTCGGTATTCAAGTGGGTTCCTCCAGGTTGTCGTGAACGGACAATTGCGCCGATTATGCCAAGTCCCAGGCATGCGATCGATGCGGCTATCGCCGACGATTGGTGTGCCTGGCGCGAAATGCCCCGGGCGTCGAGCAGGTCTCCCGGCCGAAGAACTTCACGAAGTTCGTGGCTTGGCTGGAAGGCGCCGCAGTGGGATCGGGTGCCGGGAACAAGTGAGCCCTTTGCTCGCTCGATGAGTTCAGGTATCGAGCATCCTCATCGCCTGCTCGAGGCTGCGTCGCATGCGCGAAAGCGATTCGGCGAGCGATCCGATCTCGTCGCGGCTGCGGGCGACGAAGTCCGGCGCGTCGACTTCGCCGAGACTGATCCGGTCGGCCAGCGCGGAGATGCGGGTGACGGGACGGATGAACATCCACCAGAGCAGGAGATTCAGTATGACAGCGAGCGTGAGCAGTACCGCGACCAGGGAGATCATGAACACCCGGAATGTGTTTTCGGCACGGGTCTGCGCGACCGCCACGGGCACCTGCACGATCTGGGCCGCGACGATCTCGTCGAGCTTCCAGCCAAAGCCGTTGGTCCGTCCGTAGATGGACACCATCGTGGCCGGTGCGTTGTCGGCCGTATCGTGGCACGCCAGGCAGCCACGGCCCGCCTTCAACGGTTTGGCGACGAAGAGCATGCGACCGTTGGGCGTGTCGCGCTCGCCCGATAACGGTGCCTTGACGGTGCCGTTACGAAATTGGCTGATGATGTCCGCCTCCCATTCGACCGCCCGGTGGTCGAGGTTGGTCGGATTCATGGCCGGCTCGCGATACAGGAACTGCGTGTATTCGGCATTGGCCTCGCGCAGGATTTTCAGGACCTCGATGGCGGAAAACGCAGACACCATCTCCGGGCGGAACTCGTACTTGACCTGCGTCAAGAGGAGCGGATAGATGCGCTTGAGGGTGTACTCCCGCACCGCCGAGGCGCTGTCGATCAGCAGTCTGGCGTTGTAGTTGACCTCCTCGCGCGCGTTGTGCTGCACCAGGTTCCAGGACATGGCGCCGGTCGCGGCGATCGCGCTGGCGAACAGCACCAGCAGCACAAGGTTGAATTTCAGCAGAAGCTTCATGACGGACTCCCTGCCGGATGTTGGTGAGTCTCGGGTTTCCGAGTTCGAGGTGGGTTACTGCAATGCCCGTCACTCGTCTCTTCAGGACTGCAACTGCCCGCTCGTGGTCGAGCGCGAGATTGCGTGGCTCATCCCTGTCGATCAAGAGGAAAAGAACGGTCAACGCTGCCGCGTCAAGTATTCAGGGCTCGACTGCCGGAGTCAATCCGGGCTGCCGTGCCGTTGGATGGTGTAGAGCTAGCTCCCGCGAAGGGACCACCCGAGCATGAGAAGGCCGATCGCGGCGATCCAGCTTCCTCCGACGCGCACGGCAATGCGCGCCCAGTGTGCCCGCAGCTGAACGACGAGCGCGGCGACGAGGACGACCAGAACGAACACCGCGGCGGCCAATCCGAGAGCGGCCGCGGTTGCCGGTGCGGAGAGGCCCATTCCCGTTCCATTTAGGTATCCGTGAACAATGCCGAGCAACGCGCTGAGGCCCGTCATCGAGCGCAGCGAGAGCTTCGCATCGGCCACGATCAATCCACCCAGCAGCAGAAACCAGAACGATGCCCCCAGCAGGCCGGTGCTGGCGGCTGCCGCGGACAATCCGGCCAGGCTGCCCAGCAACCACGCCGCCGGCAGCGTGAACATCGCCCGACGTCCGTACGGCGCGCCACGCAGCCCTGCCAGCAGCGCTAACGCCAGCGCGGGCACCAGATCCTCGGGGCTGGTGAGAAAGTGCATCAGGCCGTCGTACACCGGGCCCATGCCGGTAGCATTGAGGTGCGCTTCGACAGGCCCGCATCTGAGCGCGATGGCGAGCATGGCGACGGTGCGTGCGCGGATCCATCCCGGCGTCATCGCCACGCTCCGATCATCAGCGTTACGCGCTGGATCGTCCAGAACGCACCGAGCGCGCCGACCGTATAGCCGGGAAGCGCCGTTGCCCAGCGCGGCCAGCGGACTTCCAGCACGCGGAACGAATGCCCCATCGCAAGAACCAAAGCGACGAAACCGAGCTGCCCCAGTTCGACGCCGACGTTGAAGGAAAGCAGCGCCAGTGGCAGGTCCTGCCGCGGCAGGCCTGCGCTTGTCAGCGCAGTGGCGAAACCGAAACCGTGCAACAGCCCGAATGCGAATGCCACGACCCACGGGTGACGGATCGTGAAGCTGGTCTCGCCGCGCCACGCGCGGACGATTTCCGGTCCGAGAAAGAGAATGCTCAAGGCGATCGCGGCATTGAGCGGCAGCGCCGGGGCACTTGCGTAGCCCAGCGTGGCGATGGCGAGCGTGATGCTGTGGGCGACGGTGAAGGCGGTGACTGTCTTCACGAGCATCCACCGATTGCCGACGATCAGCAGCAGCCCCAGCACGAACAGCAGGTGATCGGCACCGAAGAGGATGTGGCGTATCCCCTCGAGAACGTAGGCGCCCATCACCTCCCACCCGGACTGGGAAGCGGCGATCTCGACCCACGGTTTCGAAGGGCGCACGATGGTCTGCACCGTCCTGCCGTCCAGCAGTTCGACCCGAACGAGGGCATCGGTGATGGTGAATTGAAGTCCCGCTATTTCGATACGCTTGCCGGCGAGACCCTGGGGCCCGGCGTCAATCCATCGGCGCTCGACGAGCGAGTCGGCGAGTTCCTGGACGAGGGGCTCCTTGAGGTTCCTCACGCCATCGGGAAACCGTAGTGCGAGCGGCAGCCGCATGCCGGCGAGCACCGGGGTGCGCCAGAGCACTGCGTACTGCCCGGGCGCCGTCTCCTTGATCTCGAGATAAGCGGGGCGGGACTCGTGGGCGTGCGCAGCCGTGAAAGCGGCGAACAGGGCGAGCAGCACGGCCGCGACCCGTCCGGCGAACTCCTGCAAGCGGATCACTGCGACACCGCGCCCGCAGGCTTCGCCCCTGTGGGCGCCCGGGAACCCGGCGGGGCGCCTGCGCCTTCGGGGGGACCCGGCAGCAGCACCGTGTACTTGGCGCGCATGTCCTTGTACGACCTTTCCCACGCTTGCGACTTCTGCTCGGCCAGCCACGCGTTCTTCACGTCGTTCTCGATCTCCTCGAACGCCGGCACACGGCCGGGAATCACGGTGTCGACGAAGACCAGGTGCCAGCCGAATCCGGATTCGATCGGCCCCTGCCACGATCCGGGCGCGAGCTTGACGACCGCGAGCGCGAACTGCGGCCCCAACTCCTTGCCAAGAAACTCGGGCGTCCGGTCGCGGTAGTAATCCTGGAACATGAAGTGATCGGCGAGCGAGGCGGCGACCTTCGAGTCCTCGGGCTCATCGGCGAGCTTCGCGAGCGCCTTCGCCGCGTCCTCCTGCGCGCGTGCGCCGCGCCGGTCGGGCGAGAAGTACAGATGCCGGAAGCCCAGCCGCGGAGGCAGCGCGAACATGGCGGTGTGTCTCTCGAACCAGGCCTTGAGCTCGGCCGTGGTCGGCTCGCGCGCGGCGGCCACGTCCTCGGCGAGGAACTGCATCTTCTGCGCCATGCGGCGCTTGACGATCTCGTCGTCCTTGTCGAGGCCCATCGCGAGCGCCTCGCGGTAGAGGATTTCCTGCTGGACCTTGTTCTCGACCATGCGCTCGAGTTCCTGCGGCGTCGGCGGGCGGCGCCACTGCGACTGGTACAGCAGGGTGAGCTGACGGATCTCGTCGAGCGACAGCCGGATCTCCCGCGACGGCGCGGTCGCCGGGCGTCCGGACTGCGTGAAGCTGTATAGGCCGAACAGAACCACGCCGATCAGCAGGAAGTGGACCAGCGGCTCGCGGAGGAGGCGTCTCATGGTGCTCGAAAAAAAAAACGGCGCACGCCGCGATGATGCCGTCGCGGCCTGCGCCTCAGCTGTGGCGTCGCTCAGTCCCGTGCCGCGGGCACGGGAGGCAACCGCTCCCGGATGGCCGGATCCGCTCCCGCTCGATTTCCAGCCGCTTCAGCGCTACTTGTGCACATCGACGAACCACGTCTCCACCAGCGCTTTCGCCTTGTGCAGCGCCTGGCCGGCCGCCTCCTCGATCATCCGCCGCCGCAGCTGCTCGCGCAGGGCCTGGAACTTCTGCTGCTGGTCCGGATTGAGCAGCGGCGAGATCTTCTCGTCGAAGGAGACGCCGAGCTTGCGCAGCGCCTCCACTTTCTTCACGCCGCTGAGCGTGGTGTCCTTCTTTAGCTCGCCGAGTTGCTTGATCTCCTGCTCGAGGATCGGAACGATCTGCTTCTTCTGCTCTTCGGTCAGCCCCAGCTCGATCGAGAACTGGTTGGACAGCGCGGTCAGCGGGTTCGCGGCGATCTGCGGCGCCGGAATGATCTCGTAGTTGGCGTAGCCGAACTCGTTGCTGCGCGCGGCGTAGTGAGTGTCGCCCACCTTGTAGAAAGTGAACGAGTACGGCGCCTGCGCCACCGGGATGACGAGCTTGCCGCCCTCGATCCTGTATGCGTAGGTCGTTGCCTGGTAGCCGTCGCGCACGACGTTGCCGAAGGCGCTCGGCATGGTGGCGTTCGTTCCGACGCGGAAAACGATCGTCTGGCCCTCGGTCGTGAAGTTCTGGCTGAACTGTTCTCCCGTCACGTTGTTGCGCAGCCAGAAGGCCTTGCCGACGATGAGCGCCTTCAGCTGCGCGTCATTCAGCGCGTTGATGCCCTTCTTCTTCAGGTCGGAGACGGTCGTGCCCGCCGGGGCGTTCTTGCGCGCCTCGGCCGACGGCGCGTACCAGACCGGCGAGGTCCAGGCGCGTTCCTGTCCCGTGAGCGGCACGATGTCGGGCGGCGGCAGCCCCGCCTTGACGGCCTGGATGAGGGTCCAGCGCGGCGTGGGAATCTCCAGCACGCGCGCGTAATAGAACGCGTGCTGGCTCGCGTCGAACTCGGGATCGGTCCATACCGTCTTGAGCTCGGTCGCGCCGACGCTGTTGGTGTAGGTGGCCTTATCGAGGTCCACCGTGCTCTGGACGGCCGGCACGCGGCCGGACCACTTGTCGGGCTTGCGGTCGCCGGACCACGCGACGTCGAAGACCTTCTCGAAGCTCTGGCCGTTCTGCGTCCAGCCCTTGACGACCTGGATGCGGTCGAGATTGGCGGTCGACGGGTCCTTCACGGCCCAGACGACGAACTTCGGGGCCGTGCCCTTGCCGCCCGCGGGCATCGGCGGCAGGTCCGCTCCCATCGGCACGCCGACTGCGTAGGACTGCTTCACCCAGTCACTGGCCTTCAGGATGTCTTTGTCGTAGCCCCAGCCGCCGAAGAGGCGCACCTTGATGCGCGGACCGCTGACCCCGAAGGTCTCCTTGCGGTACATCGCGTCCCACAGCGAAGCGCGGGTGTTCTCCTCGGCCCACACGCCGGTCAGCCCGCCGGGATTTTCCAGGCGCACGTCCATCGTGCCGCCGATCAGTACGCCGGCAAAGCGTCGCTCGACCGTCCCGTCTGCGTCGGCGTGCAGGCCGAAGAAGTTGTCTTGACGATACGGGCTGCCGGTGTTGTGCGAGTCTGAGCCGCCGGCCATGCCGAACTTGTACGGGTTGTAGCCACGCACGTCCTGCATCGTGAGGCCGTCCTTCAACGCCTGGCGCGCGTAGCTGCCCATGATGCGGTCGATGCGGCCGACGTCGGCCGGAAGGCCGAGGACGGCCTGGTACAGCTCGTAGTTGGCGAACTCGTCGTTGGGCGACAGCAGGGGATGCGTCTCGGACTGTCCCTTGCCCTGCTTGATCTCCACCAGGCGCTCGTTGCGGTCGCGCGCGGCCGCCCAGGCAGCATCGATCGGCCGCCCGGTGGTGTTGTCGACGTCGACCGGATACATCCAGCCGTCGCTGACGTTGGCGTTATGCGAGATCGCGAGCAGCTCGTTGCCCGCCTTGCGCTGCACGTCCATCCAGTTCCACAGCTCCGTGGGGCGAGTGGAGTCGAGCGAGCTGAAGGGATAGTCCGGCACCTTGTCGCAGGCCCGGAAGAAGACGTTGCGGTGCAGGTTGCGGTTGCCTGGCATCGACGTCCACTCGTACGAGCAGAACGCGGTGAACTTGCCGGGGTGATTGTTCTCGTCGGCGATCCTGACGTTGTCCTTCCACACGGTGGAAGTGATCTTCGGGTCCATGAGCGCCTTCACCGGCGCGCCTGAGTTGAGCTTGAGCAGGTAGGAGAAGACCCGGTTTTGCTCTTCCTTGCTGTTCGGATCCTTCATGATCATCGGCTGCGCCGCGGGGAGCTTGCTCACGTAGGAGCCCGGGGTGTTGGCCTCCTTGGTGACGCCGACGTACTCCGAGTGATCGGTCACGCCCATGAAGTCGAGCGGCGTGTCGATCTTGATGTCGAAGCCCATCGGGTGCTTGATGGTCTGGCCTTGCGCGTACTTGTACGCGTCGCCCGGGCCGGTGATGCGGTTGCCCATCACCCACGCGTCCACCGACCAGCTGGTGTGGATGTGGGTCTCTCCGAAGTAGGCGTTCCGGTCCGGATTCTTCTCCTGCGCAAAGACCGGTACGCACGCCAGCGCTGCCGCCACCGCGACGCCAACTCTCGCGATGTTACGCGTGCTCGACTTCATTTCCACCACCTCCAAGCAGGTCACAAGTGTCGCAGACTTCTCCGAAAGCCGATGCGACGCTACGGTAATAGCGGCTGGCATGTGTTGACAAACGTCGAACGCCCGCTACCGCGATTATTGCGTCCACGGGACGCCGAGTCGATACGGCAACGGAGTATCGGTCAGTTCCAGGGTGCCGAATATACTACCTTGGTGATATCGAAGCCGGCCGGGCGTACCTGTTTCTCGGCGACCTCGAGCATGCGCGCGCCGGACTTCCCCAAATGGGTAGCGCGCGGCATTCACATCTTCGCAAATAGCGCTTGCAGACTCGTATGCCGTCGCTCGGGGCCTGCCGAGCGCGCACAGGACCAGTTGACCTCTTGCGCGTTAGCGCTCAAAGTTTAGACTAAGCGCTGGAGCCCTTTCACTTTCTTACCTCGGCATAAAGGCGGTAATTGTGCAACTGGCGTCATGGACACGGGGGCTATCCAGCCTCCTGCTCCTGCTTCCGTTCACGGTTCCGGCCGCGGCGAACGACGTCGCACCGCTGGTGACGCTCGTCGACGGCAAGAGCACGCTGGCCTCCGGCTTCCACGGATACATTCCGGTCCCCGGCGTACAGCTGCGCCAATGCGACATCGTCGAAACAGGACCGGACAGTCTGGTGCAGGTCGAGTTCCCGGATGGAAGCCGAATCGAGCTCGGGCCCGACTCCCGCTTTCTATCGGACGTGCCGACTCCCGCCGGTTCGGCGCCGGCGGTCGGGCCCTACTTCCTGCGTTCCGGCTGGCTCAAGCTGACGGTGGCGAAGCGGGACAACGCGCCCCCGTACCGCATCAATACGCCCTACTTCGACTTGGTGATGAACTCGGGTGTCGCCGTGCTGAATGTCGCGGACGGCGGACAATTCTTCGTCGAGCAAGGCACTGCCGTCGCGCTGGACCCGTCGGGAACCCGTCGCGGGGGGGCCGCAATCAACGTTGCCGTCAACCAGACGTACTCGCGCAAGTCGGCGGATACGAGGCCTGTCGTGGCGAACCGCGTCGATCCGGCATTCGTCAAGAGCATGCCGCTGTCGTTTCGAGACACGTTGCCCGCCATGTATGCGAAGGTCAAAGGCCGCAACGCGCAGCCCAAACCAGCGCCGGATTACAACTACAAGGCAATCTCGGCGTGGTTGAGCACGCGTCCCGACCTGCAACAGTGCATTGCCGGCGATCTGGTTCGCAGTGTGCAGGAAATGCTCATGCGTCAGGGACTCGACGTCGGACCCATCGACGGCATTCTCGGGCCGCGCACTGCGGCTGCGCTGCGCGAGTTTCAACAGAAGCACGGGCTCGCTCGATCCGGCGAGCCCGACGAGGCAACGCTGAAGGAACTCAGCACGCGGTAGTAGCGTTCCTCGAACGCCCGCCTTCGGCGACTTGCGGCCACGAGCAATGCGTACGTGGACGCTTTTCATGACACGCTGGCTCCGCGCGCCAATGTATTTCGGTCGGTGTGATGGAACGTCTCAGGCTTGCCTCGAATCATCAGTACCGTGTTCTCATCGTTACGACGCCAAATCGCTACGCGGCGCTATTCATTATTCCTTAGATGTCCGGTCACTACCGCGATCCGCCCAGCGCCTCGAAGCCGGCGATCACATCGAACAGTTCCTCGTCGATGCCACTCTGGCGCAAACGGTGAAAACTGCCGCTGAGTTCCTCCAGCATTTCATCGATATTCTTGTCGGCACGCTGCATTGCCGCGAGACGGCTCGCGTTCTCGCTCGCGAGGGATTCGGCGCACGCCCGGAAAAGCGAGACGAAAAGGTATTCCCGGATCAGCGCCCGTAAGGTCGCGGTGCCGGCGTCCATAACCTCGGGCAGGTTCCCCGTCGGCCAGGGACGTCCGGCCAGCTTGCGCCGCGACTGTTCGTCCAGCGGTAAAAGTCGCTGACTGACAGGCACATAGACCGCCCCGGACGTGGGGCGGTTGTAATAGAGGTGGAGTTCGGCGACTTCGCCCTGGCTGAGGCGCGTCTCGCTCTCCACGAGAATCTGCCCGACGAGCGGGGTGATGGTCTTGACGGAGTTCGGCACGGTGAAGAGTCCCATCGGCGGCACGCCCGCGTCAACCAAGCGCGCGTGAACGCGCTCACCGACGGCCCAGACCTCGGGCTTCGCCGGTAGCGCCGCCAGCGTCTTGAGCGCGTAATCGACCACCACATCATTGAACTGGCCCACCAGTCCCTGGTCCGAACCAAACACCACCGCGCCAATCGCACCCGCCTCCGCTCGCCTCGTCCCTCCAGTCATCGATGGCGCCCAGTCGGTGCCCCGGAAACAGAGGCTCAACCCCAGCTCCACGGTGCGATAGTAGTCACCCAACGCGCGCACCGATTGCTCATATTGGCCGATACTCGAAGCGGCCAGAGCCTTCATGGTCCGGACGACGGATTGCAGGTCTCCCGCGCTGTTGATCTTTCGGCGCAGGCTCGCGGTGGTGTCGCTCATGGCCGCTCCTTGGATGCCGTCCTGGGCTTGGGGTCCGGCTTGGACTGAAAGCGAGCGAGCGCTTGGCGAGCGATCTCGACGATCGTTTCACGATCCTCATTGCCCAGCTTGCCAGCGCTACTCAATCTCTCGCTCACCTCCGCCGGGATATCCGCCGCCGCCTTGCGCACGGCCTGCTCGGCGTCCGCCATCCGGTCAAGCGGCACGTCGTCGAAGAGTTCGGCGGTCAACGCCAGCAGGATGGCGATCTGCGCGGCCACGGTCACCGGGGCGAATTCCGACTGCATGAGACAGGCGCGGATTCGCCGTCCATGCTCGACGATCTTGCGGGTGTCTTCATCCAGGCGGGCGCCGAACCTGGCGAAGCTCTCGAGTTCCTCGAACTGCGCGTAGGCGAGCTTGAGGTCCCCCGCCACCGCGCGGTAGGCCGCCCGTTGCGCCTTGCCGCCCACGCGCGAAACGGACCTGCCGACATCGACCGCGGGTAGCACGCCCAATTCGAACAGCGACGGCGAGAGGTAGATCTGCCCGTCCGTGATGGAAATCAGGTTGGTCGGAATGTAGGCGGAAATGTTCTGCGCTTGGGTTTCGATAATAGGCAGTGCAGTCAGCGATCCGCCGCCGAGTTCCGGACCCAGGTGCGTTGCGCGCTCCAGCAGCCGTGAGTGGATGTAGAAGATGTCGCCGGGGAAGGCTTCCCGGCCGGGCGGTCGCCGCAGCAGCAGGGACAGCTCGCGGTAGGCGCGCGCATGATGCGTGAGGTCGTCGTATACGATCAGCACATCGCGGCCTTGCTCCATAAAATGCTCCGCGATGCTGGTTGCGGCGTAAGGTGCGATGTAGGCTAGGCCGGGTGGATCGTTGCCTTCGGTTACGACCACGATGGTGTAATCCATCGCGCCGTTTGCGCGCAGAGCAGCGATCACTTTGGCGACACCGGATGCGCGCTGGCCGATGGCGCAATAGACGCAAAGCACATCCTTGCCACGCTGGTTGAGGATGGTGTCGATCGCAATGGCGGTCTTGCCCGTTTGCCGGTCACCCAGAATCAACTCGCGCTGGCCGCGCCCGATGGGAATGAGCGCATCGACGACCTTGATGCCGGTCTGCAACGGTACGGTAACGGGCGCGCGGTCCATGATCGACGGAGCGGGGCGTTCGACAGGCAGGCGCGCGCTGGAAACCACGGGGCCATTGCCGTCCAGAGGTCGCCCCATTGGATTGACAATGCGTCCGATCAGTCCTTCCCCAACCGGCACGTCCATCACGTGCCCCCTGCGTTCGACTTCGTCGCCCGCATGCAACTGCCAGTAGTCACCCAGCAGAACGACCCCGATTTCGTCCGCATCGACGTTGAATGCGATGCCATACAAATCGCCGGGAAACTTCAGTACTTCATCAAAACCCACCCCGGGGAGGCCGGAGACTTTCGCGATGCCCGTTGCGATGCTGGCGATCGTACCGACTTCCCGTGGCTTCAGCTGCGGCGTGAATGCCTCCCGGACATGGCCTATCCCGGCAAACGCCCTTTCGAAAACGTCCTGAAGGCTCTCGGGCTCCATGTTCATTGGCGCTTTGCTGCGGGCTTGGAATGCGCTTTCAGCAGCTCGTGGACGCCCTCTTCCAGCGACGCCAGGTAATCCGCAATGCTCCAGGCCAGCTTCTGTCCATTCGTGGTGAGTTCGATCCCGCCGACCAGATCAGGCGCAGTCTCGAACTTGACCCGGACTTCAGCCGAGAAAGTTTCGTTGAGCGAATTTTGTATCGCCGCGCGTTGATCCGCAGGCAGGTCAAACGCGCTGCGCACAAGCGCAGGTTCGGATGCCGTCTTCAGGGCCTTGGCGAAGCCTTCTTTAGCGTGGCTGTCCATCTCTCGCAAACGCCGAGTGAATACCTCGCCCATGCGCTCTTCCAGACTCGTCGTGGCGAGATCAGCGAGTGCCTTTCGCGCAATGGCAAACACCTCCTGCTGGGTCCGGCGACTGATGGCTTGCTGCAGGTTATGGGTGTCGTCAATCAACGCCTGCTTCCGCTTGGCGCCCAAGGCGTCCGCCGCCTGCCGCGCTTCGTCCAGGAGCCGTTGACGTGCGGCCTTCGCCTCGTCTGTCGCCTTGCTCAGGAGTGCGGCGCGCTGCTGGTCGAATGTCGCGTTCTTGTGCCGGAACTCGTCGCGCTCCTCCTTGGCTTCCGCCTTTTTCGCGTCGGCGTCCGCAAGCGCCAAAGCGATTCGCTGCTCCCGGGCATCGATGGCGCGAAGGATGGGCTTGTAAAGAAAGCGCTTCAGCAACCACGCCAGGATCAGGAAGTTCACCACTTGCGCAGCGACCGTGAACCAGTCGATCAGCATAAGTCTACTTTCCGGCGGTCTGGGCGATGGCGTGATTCCAGAATGGATTGGCGAAGATGAGAATCATCGAGACCACGAAACAATAGATGGCCGTGGACTCGATCATCGCCAGTCCGACGAACAGGGTCCGGGTGATGGTGGCCGAAGCGTCAGGCTGCTGCGCCAGAGAAGTCATCGCCGTCGCAACCGCCCTCCCCTCGGCCAGTGCCGGTGCCATCGTGCCGAAACCGGTGGTGACTCCGGCAGTAACAATCGATGCCACCGCGATGATCGTCATTTCATCCATCGTGTCTCCTTTGACTGTCTGCGTTCAATGGTTATGCTCGGGTTCGGATTCAGGCCTACGGACACGCGTCGCGGCCGCGATGTAGACCGTGGCCAGGATGGCGAAGATGTAGGCCTGCACCATACCGGTGAGCAGTCCCAGCGCCATCATGACGATCGGAAAGATGAACGGTGTGATGCTGAGCACGATAGCGATGATCATCGCCCCGCTCATCATGTTTCCGAACAGACGTACGGACAGGGCCAGCGTGCGGGAGATTTCGCTGATGATATTGAACGGCAGCATGATGAAGGTCGGCTGCGCGTAGGACTTGAGGTAGTTGCCCAAACCCCGTTCCTCGATGCCGAACAGCGGCACGGCCACGAACACGCACAGGGCCAGCGCCACCGTAGTCGAGAGCGACCCGGTCGGCGGCTGGTAGCCTGGGATGATGGTGCAGAGGGCGGCCATGCCGAGAAGCAGAAAGAGCGTGGCCAGGAAGCCGAGGTATTTTCTCGGGTGACTGAGGCCGACTTCTCCGATTTGTTGCTCGATGGCGATGACGATGATTTCGAGCAGATTCTGCCAGCGGGCGCGTTTCAGGCCGATGGACAGTTTGCGGGTGATGAGCTTCGCGCCCACGGCCAGCACGAACATCAAACCCCATGTGAATACAATGGTGGCGTTGAGTTTGAAAAACCCGTATTGCCAGAAGATGATCTGGTCGGGACTAAGGCGCATGACCGGGCTCCTGCGCTGGAGCGCCGTAGTGTTCTAGCGGCGGGCCGGCGAGCCGCGTCACGATGAACCGCGCGATGGCAAATCCGAGCAGACATGCCAGCAGCCGCTGCCAATGGCCGTCCGAGAAGACATAAAATCCGGCGATCACGATGCCTGTCCGCAACAGCAGGCTGCCCAGAAACAACAGCGCCGGCCGTTTGGACGAAATGGCCTTGCGCACCGTCCACCAAAGGCCGCCGAAGAAAATGGCGCCGAGCAACAGGCCCGCCACCAGTGCCAGCGCCAAAGTCAAAACTTCATTCACCCTTCTCCTCCTGCTCGTCCCGCATGGCCTTGTCTTCCCTGGCGACCCAATGCCACGCATTCAGACAGCCGATCGTGAGCCCGGCCACCAGCAGCGCCAATGTCCACGAGCGGCCGCCAGGATAACGCTGGTCCAGCCACAGACCCAGCGCCGCGCCGAGCAGCGTCGGGATCGCCACCGACCAGCCGATGATCCCCATCATGCCCAAACCGAACCAGACGCCCGGCGCGGCGTTGCGCTGTGCCTTGAGCTTGCGCGCCGCTTTCGCGCCGACCTCCTGGCCGAGTGACAGTTTTGACTTCGAGGACATATTTCGGCGTTCGTCATTCATTGTGAAACGCCGCCATGCGACGGATGAAATCGCTTTCCATTTTCGCCAAGACCGACCTGACGTTTTGCTCGTGCTCGTCCAGGGTCAGAAACTCCTGCTCCACCGCAGCACGCAATCGGCCGAGGTCCGTTCCGCTCATCGCCCGGCGTACGGAAACGAGCACGTCGGGACCGGCCTTGACCAGGACCCCTACATCCACGGCGACGTAGACCTCGCCCTCCGTTTCCGCTTGGTAGCTCAGGATTCCCGGCGTAAGCGCCGCCACGCAATCGAGCCGGTGCGGGAGCAGTCCGAACGAGCCCTCGCGCGTCTCGGCCACGATGCGCGAAACGCCGGCTTTTTCGGCGAAGACCATGAACGGTAGGAGGATCTTAAGATTCATCGGTCTCGGCCGGCGCATGTTCGACCGCCGGGCCAGGCTCAGGGTCGGTCTTCGCCTCGTCAATCGTCCCGATCATGTAGAGCGCGCGTTCCGGGAAGTCTTTGAATTCATCGAGAAGGATTCGCTCACAACCATCCAGCGCGTCTTCGCGGCTGACCAGCTTGCCTTGCAGACCGGTGAATTGCTCGGTCGTGAAAAACGGCTGGGTAAGAAAACGCTCGAGCCGGCGGGCGCGGGCGACCACGTTGCGGTCCTGCGGCGAAAGCTGCTCGAGTCCGAGCATGGCGATGATGTCCTTGAGCTCCGTGTATTGCGCCAGTGTCCGTCGGACTTCCTGCGCCAGGCGATAATGCCGTGCGCCGATGATGCCCGGTGTCGCCATTTTGGAGCTGGACTGCAACGGATCTATGGCCGGATAGAGGCCTTCGCTTGCCCGCTTGCGCGAAAGCACGATAGACGCCGAAAGGTGGGAAAAGGTGTGCACCGCCGCCGGATCGGTGAAATCGTCCGCCGGCACATAGACCGCCTGGATCGAGGTGATGGCGCCGCTATCGGTGTTGGCGATACGCTCCTCCAGCTGTGATAGTTCGGTGCCCATCGTCGGCTGATAACCGAGGCGCGACGGGATCTGTCCCATCAAGCCGGACACCTCCGAGCCGGCTTGAATAAACCGGAAGATATTGTCGATGAGCAGCAGCACATCGCGGTGCTCGTCGTCCCGGAAATACTCGGCCATCGTCAGCGCGGCGTGGCCGACGCGGAATCTCGCGCCCGGCGGCTCGTTCATCTGGCCGAAGACCATCACCATGTTCGGCAACACGCCGGCGTGCTTCATTTCGCGGTGAAGCTCCTCGCCTTCGCGGCAACGCTCGCCGATGCCGCAAAAAATGCTTACGCCCTCCTGGTGCCCGATCATGTTGTGGATCATTTCGGTGAGCAACACGGTCTTGCCCACGCCCGCCCCGCCGAACAAGCCTGCCTTGCCACCACGCTCCAGCGGCATGAGCACATCGATGACCTTGATCCCCGTCTCGAAGAGCTCGGACTTGGTGGAACGTCGTGCCAGCGGCGGCGGCGCCCGGTGCACCGAACGCCATTGGACATCGGATAGCGCCGTTCCACGGTCGATGGGATTTCCGAACACGTCGAACATCCGAGAGAGAATACTTTTGCCTACCGGCGCCTTCAACGGTCCACCCGTCTCCTCCACCGCCGTGCCGCGCGCGAGGCCTTGCGTGGGCGTCAAGGCAATGCCGCGCACGTGACGCGCATCCAGTTGCGCCTGCACTTCGATGACGATCCGCCCATTGTCTCCCGCGCGCAGCACCGAGTAGATCGGCGGCAAATGCGCGTCGAACCTTACATCGACGACGCTGCCGCGCACCGAGACGACCACGCCGAGATTCGATGAACTGGCTTTGTTTTCCATGCTTTATCCCGCTGCCCCACCGTCAGTCTAGCTCGCGTGCGTTTCTTTTCTCATAGTGGTTTTCCTTTCGGTGCTTCGCGCAGAGTCCACTTCCAGTTGCGAATCTCCGGCATGTCTTGCCCATACTTGTTGATGTACTGCCGGTGTGCGATCAACTTGTCCTTGAGCTGCTGCTTCAGGTAGACGCCTTTGTTGCCGGTCTGCGGCAGTCGGTCGATGACGTCCATAACGAGGTGGAAGCGGTCCAGGTCGTTCAGCACCGTCATGTCGAACGGCGTGGTGATGGTGCCCTCTTCCTTGTAGCCGCGGACATGGATGTTGTCGTGGTTGGTGCGGCGGTAGGTCAAACGGTGGATCAGCCACGGATAAGCATGGAAGGCGAAGATCACCGGCTTGTCCTTGGTGAAGAGCTCGTCGAAATCCACGTCGCTCAGGCCGTGCGGGTGCTCTTTTGGCGGCTGCAGCTTCATGAGGTCGACGACGTTGACCAACCGGATCTTCAGGTCGGGCAGATTCTCGCGCATGATGGAGACGGCGGCGAGCGTCTCCAGCGTGGGCACGTCGCCGCAGCAGGCCATGACCACGTCGGGCGCAACGGCCTGGTCATTGCTCGCCCACTGCCAGATGCCGATGCCTTCGCTGCAGTGCTTGACGGCGGCGTCCATCGTCAGCCACTGCGGCGCCGGGTGCTTGCCCGCGACCACGACGTTGACGTAATGACGGCTGCGCAGGCAATGGTCCATCACCGACAGCAGGCAGTTGGCGTCCGGCGGAAAGTAAACCCGCACCACCTCGGCCTTCTTGTTCACGACGTGGTCGATGAAGCCGGGATCCTGGTGGGTGAAGCCGTTGTGATCCTGGCGCCAGACATGGGAGGCCAGCAGGTAGTTCAGTGAGGCGATCTTGCGCCGCCATGGCAGGTGCGCGGTGACCTTCAGCCACTTCGCGTGCTGGTTGAACATCGAATCGATGATGTGGATGAACGCCTCGTAGCAGTTGAACAGTCCGTGCCGCCCGGTGAGCAGATAGCCCTCGAGCCAGCCCTCGCATTGGTGCTCGCTCAGCATCGAGTCCAGCACGCGGCCGCTGGGCGCGAGAAATTCATCGTTCGGCGCGGTTCTGGCGTCCCATTGGCGATTGGTCGCCTCGAACAGGGCCCCCAGTCGATTGGAGAGCGTCTCGTCGGGGCCGAAGACCCTGAAATTGCGCTGCTCTGCGTTCAGCTTCGCCACGTCGCGCAGGAAGCGCCCGAGCACCAGCGCGTCGCCTGCGCCGGGCGCACCCGGCGCGGGCACGTTCTCCGTGTAGTCGCGGAAATCCGGCATGCGCAGCTCGCGCAGCAGCATGCCGCCGTTGGCATGCGGATTGGCGCCCATGCGCCGCTCGCCTTCGGGAGCCAGCTCGGCCAATTCCGGGATCAGCCGGCCCTGCGCGTCGAACAGTTCCTGCGGCCGGTAGCTCCTGAGCCAGTCCTCCAGCAGCTTGAGGTGTCCCGGATGGGTCTCCGGGTCGGCCAGGGGCACCTGATGCGCACGGAACGTGCCTTCGATCTGCAAACCATCGACCACCTTCGGGCCGGTCCAGCCCTTGGGCGAATTGAGCACGATCATCGGCCAGCGCGGCCGCGTGAGGTTGCCGTTGACGCGGGCGTCGTGCTGGATTTCCCTGATCCGCTCCACCACCATGTCGAGCGTCGCGGCCATGGCCTCGTGCATCGGCTCCGGCTCGTGACCTTCGACGAAGTAGGGCGTCCAGCCGTAGCCGCGCAGCAGCTGCTCCAGCTCCTCGCGCTCGATGCGGGCCAGGATGGTCGGGTTGGAAATCTTGTAGCCGTTCAGATGCAGGATCGGCAGCACCGCGCCGTCGCTGGCCGGATCGAGGAACTTGTTGGAATGCCAGGCCGTGGCGAGCGGGCCCGTCTCTGCCTCGCCGTCGCCGACGACGCAGGCGACGACCAGATCGGGGTTGTCGAATACTGCCCCGAACGAATGGCTGAGCGAATACCCCAGCTCGCCGCCTTCGTGGATCGAGCCCGGGCACTCGGGTGAAGCGTGGCTGGGAATGCCGCCGGGAAACGAGAACTGGATGAAGAGCTTGCGCAGCCCGGCCTCGTCCTGGCTGATATTGGGATAGATCTCGCTATAAGTCCCCTCGAGATAGGTGTTGCCCACCACCGCCGGCCCGCCGTGCCCGGGGCCGGCGACGTAAATCATGTCGACGTCGTATTTCTTGATGACCCGGTTCAGGTGCGCGTAGATGAAGTTCTGCCCGGGGGTCGTGCCCCAGTGACCCAGCAGCATGTGCTTCACATCGGCTAGCGTCAGCGGCCGCTTGAGCAGCGGATTGTCGTAGAGATAGATCTGGCCGACCGACAGGTAGTTGGCAGCGCGCCAGTAGGCGTCCATCTTGTGGAGCAGTTCGGGCGTGAGCGTGCGGGTTTCCATGGGTTGCCTTCCTCGAATCACCGCTGCCACAGGATCCGGGCGGCTTCGAGGGGAACCGCCACGTCGTCGCAGTACGGTATCACTCGCGCCGTATAGTCCGTCGCCGGGCGGGCTGCTGGCACCCCTGCGCGATAGGCGTAACCGCTTGTCGCGCCCACCAGTTGGCGCACGCGATTCATCTCCACTCGCTCCGGTGCGGCGCCGTTGATCCCATCGGCATAAAGCTCGACCCGCACGGCTTCCGGGGTGAGGTCGTCGAGATAAGCCTGAACCTCGAATACGTGTTGCTTGCCGTCGGTCTGTACCTTCACTTCGCCGAAACGTAGCGCGGTCCATCTTTGGTCCAGAGCATGCCGCCAGTTGACCATTTCCACGCCGATTGCGCCTTTATCGACAGCCCGCGCGAGATAGGCCGACGCTGCCGGAAGGTAGTGTTGCTCGGTGTACTCGCGTACCGCGCGGTTGGTGGAAAAGCGTGGCGTCAAGCGCGCCATGCTTTCTCGCATCCGCGCCACCCAGGCGCTGGGGATGCCCTGATCGTCGCGGGCATAGAACTCGGGGATCACCTCGCGCTCGAGCAGGTCGTAGAGCGCCTCGGCTTCGACCGCGTCCCAGGCGGGGTCGTTATCATGTTCCCGGCCGTCCCCCAACGCCCACCCGACTTCCGGCGTGTAGGCCTCCGCCCACCAGCCGTCCAGTTCCGAGAGATTGATGCCACCGTTGACGAGCACCTTCATGCCGCTGGTTCCGCAGGCTTCCCAGGGGCGCCGCGGCGTGTTGAGCCAGACGTCCACGCCCTGCACCAGGTGCGCGGTGAGCAGCATGTCGTAGTCGCTGAGGAAGATCGCGTGCGGACGCACCTCGGGCCGGCGGATGAAATGCGTCCATTCCTGGATCAAGGCCTGGCCTGCCTCGTCTGCCGGATGAGCCTTGCCGGCTATGATGAGCTGCACCGGGCGCTGCGGATCTGTGAGCAGTCGCAGCAGCCGCGCCGGGTCGTGCAGCAGCAGGTTCGGCCGCTTGTAGGTCGCGAAGCGGCGCGCAAAGCCCAGGGTCAGCCGGTCCGGTTCGAACAGATGCTTCGCGCCTTCCACCGCCT